>JASIEN010000593.1 GCA_030045935.1 Candidatus Sulfotelmatobacter sp. | reverse complement strand
ATTTTCGAGCAAAGTGATCGAAGGCCAGCTCCCTGTGGCGGCCGCCTACGGACTCGATGGTGCTATCGTCTGGCGCTTCAGCGCCGCTCAAGCGTAGAAAACGAACGGGCTTCAGCCCCGGCGGGTGCCCCACTTCTGGCCGCCTTTTCCGGAAGTCGGAAATCTCTCTAAAACGACGCGCGCGCAGTGCCTTGCGGCGCTGCGCGCGCTTGTCATCTGAATGGCCCGCTAAGCAGCCGACTCAGAAGGTATTGATCACCGTGTCTACATCAATCCGCTTGCCGGTGATGTTTCCCGAAACCGTCGCCAACACGTTTCCGTTCAGGTCGTACTGCGTAATCGTGAAGGTTCCGGAGAACGCATTTCCCTTCGTTCCCAGCTCCACCTCCTCGACGATGTTCGCCGGTCCAACCTGCACCGTTCCCGTCGAATCCCATCCGATGCCGGCGTGGTTGAGTTTGTAACGGTTGTTGCCGAGATTCTTCCATACTCCCATGCAGTAGTCGCCGGTAAGCGGGGATCGGTCCCCTGAGTTCATGATTTCGGTCCCATCGGCATGCCAGACCGAATATCCGGTGTCGATCGTCGCGCCGCTCGATGTGAATGTCACCTCCCACATCCCAGTGATCGGATCGTTGTCCTGGCTGACGAGCTGCAACTGAGGCATCGCAAACTCGCTCGCCCGGAATGCCTGCCGCTTCAAGATCGGCTTGTGTGCGATGTCCCCGCATCCCGCATTCGCCGTGGCCGCCATCATGGCAACGACCACGAATGCTCCGAACGTTACTGTCAGTTTTCTTAGCGTAGTTTTCATTTTCAAATCTCCTTTGATATGCAACTTTTCCGGTTGCGTCATTCGAGCAGCGCAACTCTCGGCGCACATCCTGCCGCCCAAGCCGCATTCCGGCAATGCAGCCGAGGTAAAGCTTGTGTGAAGTCGAGGTGAATTTGTAAGTGATTGCCAGTTATGAACTTAGTCGGTCCTTCATCCCCGCATCTGCGTCATCCCGAAGGCCCGCGCTACACCAGCGGGCCGAGGGATCACGCGTGGAGTATTACTGGCCTGAGGAAGGAATTCAAACTGACCTACCGGCGACCGATGCTATAGTTCTGCGCGGGGCTGGGGCGTGCAGATGACCGGCGGTTCCTACCATTTCGGCGAATTCGAGCTCGACCGCGAGCGCTTCGAGCTGCGCCGTAACGGCCGGTCCTTGAAACTCGAACGCATCCCTCTGGAACTCCTTCTCCTGCTCGCCGAGCGCCAGGGCGCTGTCGTCACTCGCCAGGAAATCATCGACCGCCTCTGGGGCAAGGACGTATTCGTCGACACGGAACACGGCATCAACACCGCCATCCGCAAAATCCGCCAGACCCTCAAAGACGACCCCGAACAGCCCCGTTTCGTCCAGACCGTCACCGGCAAGGGCTATCGATTTGTTGCCGAAATTAACAGGCAGCCTTTGCCCTCACCGGAATCTCAACCAGCCGCAACGCCATCGCCCGAAGCTACTCCCGCGCAGGGACTACCGACTCGCCCGCCCGCCACCCACCGCAACCTCATCTTCGCTGCTGTCGCTCTATTCTTAATCGCCGCTATCCTCAGCTTCGCGTTCCGCAACCGGCTGTTCCCTTCCAGTCGCGCCGCGCAGATCCACTCCATCGCCGTCATCCCACTCGCCAACCTCTCTGGCGACGCCTCGCAGGACTACTACGCCGACGGCATGACCGACGAACTGATCACCGCGCTGGCCAAAAACCACAACCTCCGCGTAACCTCCCGCACTTCCGCCATGCAATACAAAGGCGTCAAACGCCCATTACCGGAGATCGCCAAAGAACTCAACGTTGACGGCATCCTCGAAGGGTCTATCGAGCGAACGCCCGACAAAGTTCACATGACAGCCCAGTTAATCTACGCACCCACCGATTCCCACGTCTGGGCCGAAAGCTACGACCGCGACGTAAACCAGGCCTACTCCCTGCCCGAAGAACTTTCCCAAACCATCGCCAAAGAAGTAAAAACCGCAACCTCGCCCGCGCCTCCAGCCCGCTACATCAACCCCGAAGCCCACGACGCCTATCTCCACGGGCGCTACTTCTGGTTCTCCACGCTCAACCCCAAACTCACTCTCCCCTACTTCGAAAAAGCCATCCAGCTGCAGCCCGACTACGCCGCCGCCTGGAGTGGCCTCGCCGACACCTACGCCCTCGAAGGAATGGAGACTCGTTCTCCACTTGAAGTTTCTGAAAAAATGCACGCTGCCGCTCTCAAGGCTCTCGAACTCGATCCCCTGCTCGCCGAGGCTCACAACTCGTTGTCGGCTTGGTATCTCTTCTATGCTTGGGATCCCGCTCACGCCGAAGCCGAGGACCGTCGCGCCATCGAACTCAATCCCAACATGGCCGAAGCGCATCATCTGCTTTCTTACATTCTCGAAGCCCAGCTCCGTTACGCCGAAGGCGAGGTCGAGGCCAAGCGAGCAGTCGAACTCGATCCCTATGTTCATCCATGGGAACTCGGCGCCTACTACATGGGAGAGCACAAGTTCGACGACGCGATCAACGAATTCAAATTACAAGCTGCCGCTCATCCGGGGGAAAGCGGCATCATTTACCAGCTCTCGACTGCATATTGGCACAAAAGCATGTATAAGGAATCGCAGGAGCAACTGGAGCACGCGCTCGATTTAGATCACGACTCCAAAAGAAAAGCCATCGTCCATGAAGTATGGATGAGTGGCGGGGAGCTGGCCGTCGAGCGCGAAGGCGCCGCAAATATCAAAATCCTAGCCAGCAAGCAGTACTTCGAAACCGAATTCGTCGCTACGATCATCGCCTACACCGGCGACAAAGATGAGACTCTTAAATATCTTGAACTCTCTTACCGTAACCACGACCCCGACCTAATCTTCATCCAGAATGAGTCCCTATTCGACTTCCTCCACTCCGACCCGCGCTATCAGGCACTCGTAAAGAAAATCGGCCTGCAACTCGCCCCATGACGGTCATTTGCCTATCGATTCGACGATTTCGAGCTCGACCGTGAGCGCTTCGAGTTGCGGCGCAACGGCCGCGTGCTGAAACTCGAACGCATCCCCATGGAGTTGCTCCTGCTGCTCGTGGAAAAAGATGGCGCTGTCCTCTCCCGTCAGGAGATCATCGATCGTCTCTGGGGTAAGGAAGTTTTCGTTTGCTGAGATCCGTTACGAGGGAACTATCATCGCGCTCGAAAGCGAAATTAAGGATTTTCCGAGAGGAACGGTACGGGTGCTGTGGGCACCCTACGCTTTGGCAATGAAAGACGCAGAGGCGGCGCGCATCGAAGAGCGCTGGAAAAAAGGAATTCTGGAAGCTTGCAGGAAGATTGCGGAAGCCTAGCCGCTGTCGAAATCAGGCCATAGCGCTCGAAGTGCAGGTCAAGCCGCGTCATGGGCTAAAAACTCTGCGACCGAATGAATCGATTTCAGTTTGTCGGTGCGCAAACCG
>JASIEN010000592.1 GCA_030045935.1 Candidatus Sulfotelmatobacter sp. | reverse complement strand
CAGTGGTTTACGCCGTTGCGGGAAGCCCTCGATGCCTTTGTAGCCAACACGCAGGCAGTGATCACAGGCAGCGTGACTCTGTCGTTGTACAAAGGCAATGTTACGATCGCGAGCCGGCAATCGGAGCATTCGCTTTACCGCACTGATCTCTCATCCTTCACCATGGGCGAAAGTTATGACCAGAAAGATGCGGCTGGTTTCATCCGCATACTGGGGCTGCCTTCGCGCACGCGGGCACGCGCTCGCGTGGAGGTCGAGCGATGAAGATGTGGTCGGGACGGTTTCGGCAACCGCTCGATCCGGAATTCGAGCACTGGCAGCGCTCTTTCGAGTTCGATCGCCGCCTGCTGAAATATGAACTGGCCGCGAGCGCGGCTCACGCGCGTGCGCTGAAGAATGCCGGAGTACTTTTGGCGGACGAACTGATCAGCATTCTCGAAGGGTTGCAGAAAATTGGAGAACAGACAGACCCTAATAGCTTTGCTGTGAAAGACAACGAAGCCGAGGACGTCCATCACTACGTCGAAACGCAGCTAGTCTCGTTAATCGGCGAGATTGGATACAAGCTTCACAGTGGACGCAGCCGCAACGAGCAGATCGCTACGGACCTGCGCCTCTATGTTCGCGCAGCAATTGACCAGTTGCGCAGTGAATTATCTGAGCTGTGCACGGCCTTTGTCGGTCGCGCCGAGCAGGCCGGAACAGCTGCCATGCCGGCTTACACGCACCTGCAACACGCCGAACCCGTTCTGGTGGCGCATTGGCTGCTCGCCTATGTAGAAATGTTTTTGCGCGATGCCGATCGTCTCGCCGAGTGCCGTGCGCGTACGAATATTTGCCCGCTTGGATCGGGCGCAGTAGCCGGCGCGACCTTGCCGCTCGACCGCACTTTCATGGCGCAGGAACTTGAATTCGCTTCCCCCACAGCGAATAGCATCGACGCAACCAGTGATCGTGACTTCGCGCTCGAGTTCGTCAATGCCCTTTCCGTCCTGGCCTTGCACTTGAGCCGATGGGCCGAAGAAATGATTCTTTTCGCAAGCCACGAGTTCGGCTTCATGCATTTGCCTGAAGCCTATTCCACCGGCAGCAGCGCCATGCCGCAGAAGATGAATCCAGACCTGCTGGAACTTGTGCGTGGCAAGACCGGCCGGACTATTGGCTGTGCTACCGCTCTGATGGTCACCATAAAAGGTCTGCCGCTCGCCTACAACAAAGACTTACAGGAAACGCAGCAGCCGCTTTTCGATGCCGCGGAAACGATGATGAATATGCTGCCGCTCGTCGCTGGCTTCATGAAGGCGGTGGAACTCGATTTCGAGCGAATGGGCGAAGCAGCGCAATCGGGGTTCATGAATGCCTGGGCCGCGGCCACGTATCTGGTGAACCGTGGCGTTCCTTCACGTTTGGCGCATGAGCAGGTCGGCAAGGCAGTCAAGCTTTGCCTGGAAAAGAATTGCGACCTTAATGGTCTGACTCTGAGAGAACTGCATGAGCTGAATCCGGCATTCGATGAACGTTTCTACGAATGTCTGAAACTCACTTCGGTGCTGGCAATGCACGATGTCATTGGCGGCACTGCCCCGGATCGCGTCCGGCGCGCCATCGCAGAAACGAAGAAAAAAATCGACTCCCTGCGCGAGGAGGTCCATGCGCACGCGTAAAGCCATTCTGCCGGATGCTCAGGCGATTCACGAGCTCATCTCCAACTACTCCGGCGATGGCACGCTGCTGCCGCGCACGCTGGCGGAAATCTGCGAGAACGTTCGCGATTTCGTCGTTCTTGAAAATGAAGGCCGCATCATCGGCTGCGGCGCGCTGCACCTTTACGGCACGCACCTTGCGGAAATCCGCTCTATTACAGTCGACCCTCACACGCAGGGCAGGGGCGGCGGCACGCGGTTAATGAAGGGACTGATGGCCGAAGCACGCCGTCACCAGGTCGACTGCATCTGTTTATTTACCCGCGCTCCTGAATTCTTTGCGCGCCAGGGATTCGCCATCGCCCGCCGCGAAGATCTTCCCGACAAAATCTACAAGGACTGCCACGTCTGTCCGCGCTACCACAACTGCGATGAGGTGGCGATGGTGCGCGGCAAGTTGCCCAGTTTCGCCATTCTGCCGCAACCCACCAACTGGCTGGTGAAGCTCCAGATTAATGTCTAAGTGTGCGTGCAGCCATGTGCGCCCAGCACATGGACGACAACGCGGCGTTCGCGTTTGGCGACGAATAGCAAACGCCGTTTCGTCGAATGCTATGATCCTGTGGACGCGCTGACGCCGCGTCCTCTTTTACCTCGCAGCATGTCCATCGCAGCTCCGAGCCGCTTCAATCCGACCACCCCGGCAAGCGGTCAAACCTCGTACACCGGTGCCCTGGCGCTCGTCACCACATTGTTTTTCATGTGGGGATCGCTCACCTCACTGAACGACGTGCTGATCCCATATGCGCAACATGTCTTCAACATCAAGCTGGATGCCAGCATGCTGATCCAGACCGCATTTTTTTCCGCATATTTCATATTCTCGATTCCAGCAGCGAAGATCATCGACTGGATCGGCTACAAGCGGGCGATAATCGTGGGCCTGTTGATTATGGCCGCGGCCTGTCTGAGCTTCTACCCAGCCGCAAAGCTTCCATCATTTCCATTTTTCCTGTTCGCTTTAATCGTTCTCGCGACGGGCATAACCGTGTTGCAGGTCGCAGCGAATCCGTACGTGGCGATCCTTGGATCTCCAGACACTGCCTCGAGCCGGCTGAATCTCACCCAGGCATTCAATTCTCTGGGCACCGCGATCTTTCCTTGGGTCGGAGCGCATCTGATCCTCGGAACCGCGGCGGGAGCCTTGGCGCACACTCCCTCAAAAGAGGCGGATGCAGTAGTTAGATTGTATGTTTTTTTCTTCACCGCGGTTCTTCTTATCCTGGCGACCGCTATCAGCCTATTTAAGCTTCCAACCATGGCCTCGGCTGGGCACAACTTGGGCGAAAAGGTCACCGACTCCATGTGGAAGCACCCCAATCTCGTCTTCGGAGCGATTGGAATATTTGTGTATGTGGGCGCCGAGGTCTCGATCGGAAGCTCGATAGCAAATTATCTTGCGCTCGACAATATCGGCCATTTCATCTCCTCATCGACCGTTCCGGACCCGGGGGTCCGCTATCGGGCGGCGCTTGCAGACGCCGCGCGATACATTTCGCTCTACTGGACGGGTGCGATGGTGGGGCGATTCGTCGGCTCGGCGCTGCTGCAAAAGATTAAGGCAGGCAGACTGCTGGCATTCGCGGCCATTATGGCCGCCATTTTAGTCATCGTGTCCGTGTCAGGCAGCGGCCGGATCGCGATGTGGTCGATTCTTTCTGTCGGACTGCTTAATTCCATCATGTTTCCCACGATATTCACTATGGGAATCGCCGAACTCGGTCCGCTGACCGGCGATGCATCCGGACTGCTGAACATGGCGATAGTCGGCGGTGCGATAATCCCTTATTTTGTTGGTCGCGTGGCTGTGCTCTTAAATGAACGCTATTACCCACAGATGATGCAAGGAGAGACCAGTTGGGGGCAGGGGCTGCATTATGCTCTGATAATCCCCGCATTCTGTTATCTCTACATTCTTTTCTTCGCCCTGAGCGGATCAAAACCCAACAGCGAGCGCTACGCCCGCGGCTGAACGCTTGCGTGGCGCGGGCACTCTTGCCCGCGACAATCCCCCTCACGCACGCCGGGTGCCCCATGTCTCGCGTCCTTTGCGAGACGTGGGATTTTGGACGCCAATCCGATAACACCTCGTATCAGGGCACGCATTCATGCGTGCCGCACGGCGCACGATGCCTCAGCAGTCCCGAAAGGGACGACAGATAATAGCCCCAGCCCGCCCTGAGCGAAGTCGAAGGGGCCGCGATAAGCGCCTCCCACAACGATGTCATTCCGAACGCGCGCGAAGCGCGGGTGAAGAACCTGCTGTTTCTGGGCCCCTCATCGCGGGTGCCCCATTTCTCGCGCGCCCTTTGCGCGAGAAGTGGGGACCTTGACTTTCCCATTTCGAAACCTCCATCCAGAAAAAATTACTCACCCGTTCAGTCGTCACAGTAGACCTCATCAGCGCTGATCTACGCTCGCTTCATGCCATGGGGTTTGAAGCGCTATTACGGTAACGGAAGCCTCCACTTCATCACGTGGAGCTGTTATCGGCGCAGGCCGCTGCTCGAAACGGAACGGGCGCGAAACCTGTTGCTCACCGTGCTGGAGCTGATGCGCGAGCGCTATCGCTTCGCCGTCATCGGCTACGTCGCGATGCCCGAGCACGTACACATGATGATTTCCGAGCCACAGGTCGGCAATCCATCGACGGTCGTGCAGGCGGTAAAACTCGGGTTCACGCAACGTTGGAGCGCCGCCACCGGCTTCTCCGGACAGTTCTGGCAGCGCCGGTTTTACCACTTCAACCTCTGGAGCCAGCAGAAAGAGGTGGAGAAGCTGAGATATATGCACCGCAATCCGGTGGTTCGGGGTTTGGTGCAAAGGCCCGACGACTGGCCCTGGAGCAGCTTCCGCCCTTACGCGTACGGCGAGGAGGGATTGGTTCGAATCAACGATTGGAGATGGTGGGAGGAAAAAATTCGGAACATGGCCGGATGAGGAGCAATCGGGGGCTAACAAACACCCACTTCTCGCGCAAAAAAGCGCGCGAGAAATGGGGCACCCGGATCGGTCACACGGCAGAAGCGGGCCACCCGCCTTGCATGCTACCCGCTGGAGAGACTGATATTTGGCAGTTGTGCCCCGTTTATGGGCAACGGAGTAAACTTCGGGGCTAACTGGGATTGGTTCTATTTTCTGAGCGGTAATTGGAACGGGGAAATATGGCATATAGTTGGTGCTTTAGATGCCGCCATGTTTGCGGGACAGGCCGCAAACAACGGGGGCTTTAGTTTCACTCTCGGCATCCGCGCGCCGGGTCAGACTTGGTCGCAGTGTATGGCTGCGAATGCAAATACTTACAGCATTGGCGGAGCGACCGAACTCACGGTAAACGTCGCGACGGGTACCAGCAGCAACATCAGCCAAACGACTAGCATTGTGACAGGCAACGGAATAACGGGGTTAATCTTCGAGGGACCTGGTGCTGGCGATTTCCTCAACGCCGCTGGCAATGGTGCGGGCTCAGCACTTACCTATGGCAGACGCACATCGGACATCATGTCTCTGAACTTGGCGGGAAGCGGCGGCCTTCCCCAGGCGCTCGGTTCAACCGGTGCACAGGGCTTTTTCGAAACTGCTGGCCGGTGGTTAAATCTCGGGTTAGACGAGGCAGAGAAATTTGCCGTGGATGCGGGATTAGCTGGCGCTGAGGCGTTCAACTGCGCGATTCAAAGGTGACAGATGAGCAAGCAAGCAACAACTAAAGAGCAGGTAAGCTCGGGCTTTCGCCGTGCGGGAGGATGGCTACTCGGCTGCGCTTGGTTTGCCCTTGTGATCTGGGGAATCATAAACGCCTTCGGAACGGATGCAAATTTCTCGGAGGGACGCCATCCTTCGCGAGTCTTGGGATATGCACTCCTGAGCATAGCGGGCTTCATTTTTGCCGCGACCGCGAATCGCTGGAAAAGAGTCTTTCCCGGAATTATGCTTGCGGCCACGCTCGGGGCTTTACTCGAACTGGAGCAGGGACATGCTGTCAACAATCCCTCGGTGCTGATTCCTCATTGGATTGCCCTCGTACAGCTCGTTGTGATTGCTTGCGTTACGGCCCTGTCCTTCACGTTTAAGAAGCGCCCCCTCAACTTCGTAGACCGCATTGCATTGTTGGCTTTTGCTGCTTCCATTCTCGTGGGAGGGGACGAGGCAACACGGCATGAACTTCCACTCGCGTTGATAGTTGGCGGGGTTTGCGTGCTGGCTGCGTGGGCGTTCGACCGCCTGCAACGCAACCCAGAGACGAACGCAACAGCGTGACAAGTTGACGAACTACAACTACGACGTTGCTGAAGGCTTGTCAGGTCCCGCTGTTGCCGCAAACAACCAGATAAACAAAACTTGGAGCCAAACATTCCCTTGCAACAAGAGCGCCCAGGGAGTGATGTCCGCCGTGCAAAACGACATGGGCCAGTTCGCAGACAACAGTGGGCCGTTCTTTGGGGCAAACTTCCCTAACCAGCCCATTACGATGGGTGGCCAATACTC
>JASIEN010000591.1 GCA_030045935.1 Candidatus Sulfotelmatobacter sp. | reverse complement strand
TGGCGGCGATGCGGTTCCACTCCGCTTCATCGAGGCATTTTCTCGAACCGGCGTCAGCAGTGGATTTCATGCTGGACTCGCGCTGAGGGATTGTACACGCAGACCGTAAATTGCTGCGCCATCCGGCGCATTACCTTTTTCGTGTCACACTTATACTCAACGGGTATAGAGGCGTTTCGCGGCCCATCTCCTACAATTACCCTGATAATTACGAGTTTCCGGGGGACGGCTTCGCATTCTTAAGTTGGATTCTTTTTCGAGTAGCGGCTTCTCGATTTCAAGAAGGTGAACGCTATGTATACGACTCCATACATTAACGGCGCGGCGATTGAAGCGCCACTTAGCGCATTTGCGGATGTCGTGAATCCTGCCAATCGCCGGCCCTTTGCCAAGGTGCTGATGGCGCGGCCCGAGCACATGCGAAAGGCCATTGACGCTGCCCACGAGGCGAAAGACGCATGGGGAAACTCGTTGGCTGCCGAACGCGAACTGGTTTTGCAAAATGCGGCGGCAGTACTGGAAAGTGCGCGTCAGGAAGTGGTCGACCTTCTGATCGATGAAGCGGGATCGACATTTGGCAAAGCTCAGTTCGAAGTTTCATTTACCGTCAACATGCTGCGAGCAGTCTCCGGCGAAGCGCGACGCATCAACGGTAGCGTCATTCCCGCTGACATTCCGGGAATGATGTCAATCGCTATTCGACGGCCGCTTGGCGTAGTCGCCGGTATCGCGCCATTTAACTTTCCATTTCTGTTGGCGACCAAGAAAGTGTGTCTGGCCCTGGCGGCGGGGAACACCTTCGTCCTCAAGCCTTCCGAAGAAACTTCGCTCGTGGGTCTGAAGATCGCGGAAATTTTTCAGAAGGCTGGCTTGCCGGCAGGAGTTCTCAACGTTGTCCCGGGTGATGGGCCGACCGTGGGCCCCGTTTTGTTCACGGACCCGCGTGTGCGGCTGATCTCATTCACGGGTTCTACCGCGGTTGGCCATTTGATCGCCGTGGAATGCGCAAAGAATAAGAAGAAGGCGGTTCTCGAGCTGGGCGGCAAAAGCCCGTTGGTCGTGCTCAAAGACGCCGATCTCGACTACGCCGTTTCAACTGCCTGCTTCGGAGTCTTTATCCATCAGGGCCAGATTTGCATGGCGGGTTCGCGAATTATTGTGGAAGCTCCCATCTACGATGCCTTCCTGCAGCGTTTCGTGGCCAAGGCAAAAACACTGAAAGTTGGCGACCCTCGCGATCCTCACACGGTGATTGGTCCGCTGATTCGCAGCTCTCAGTGCGATCTGATTGATGGAAAGATCAACGAATCGGTTGCTGCGGGCGCGCGTTTATTGTTGGGCGGAACGCATGAAGGGAATTTTTATCATCCTACCGTGCTCGCGGATGTAAAGCCTGGCATGCCTGCCTTTCGTGACGAGCTATTCGGACCAGTCGCCGCAGTTGTCAAGGCCGACGATGCCGATCATGCGCTGAAGCTCGCGAACGAAACCGCTTATGGTCTCTCGTCCGCGGTGCTGACCAATGATCTGCAGCTGGCGATGAGATTTGCGATGCAGCTTGAAGCGGGCATGGTCCATATCAACGGGCCAACGGTGCACGACGAAGCGACAGTTCCCTTTGGCGGCATGAAAGACTCTGGTAACGGGCGCGAGGGCGGGCACTGGTCAATGGATGAGCTGACCGAGACGAAATGGATCACCATCCAAATGGGACGACGCCCCTATCCTTTCTGAAGCATCTCATGCGAACCCAGGTGGGAATTGTCGGAGCCGGTCCCGCAGGCCTGGTGTTGTCTCGCCTCTTACAGCTGAAAGGCATCGAATCTGTCGTGCTTGAATCCCGCACCCGGGAACATGTGCAAGAGCGCGTGCGCGCGGGAGTGCTCGAACAAAATACTGTCGAGTTGCTTGACGAAATTGGCGTGGGCGCACGCATGCGTCGCGAAGGGATGGTGCACCATGGCATCGAGCTTCGCTTTCAAAGCCGGGGTCACCGTATCGACCTCTCCGAACTTACGGGCGGCCGCGCCATCACCATTTATGCCCAGGCAGAAGTCGTTAAGGACCTGATCGATGTGCGGCTGGAATCAGGCGACGCAATTGTTTTCGAGGCCGGGAATGTTTCAGTGCATAACTTCGATAGT
The DNA here is from genome assembly GCA_030045935.1 of Candidatus Sulfotelmatobacter sp. Lineage (GTDB taxonomy): Bacteria > Acidobacteriota > Terriglobia > Terriglobales > Acidobacteriaceae > Sulfotelmatobacter. The sequence continues at coordinate 556 of JASIEN010000591.1, read as the reverse complement.
GCTCAGCCTTCGATTCGATATCGCCAAAATGGCGAGGCGGTTGAATTATTTTGTGATTTCATTGCCGGATGCGATGGCTTTCACGGCGTCTGCCGGCCGAGCATTCCAAGGGCAGCTCTAACTAACTACGAGCGAATCTATCCTTTCGCATGGCTCGGTATCCTGGCTGAGGCACCGCCCTCGTCGGATGAACTCGTCTACTCCTACCATGATCGCGGCTTCGCACTGCTGAGCATGAGAACTCAGCAAATGGGCCGCCTGTACCTGCAATGCGCTCCCGATGAGGAGATTGAAAACTGGCCGGATGAACGAATCTGGCAGGAACTGCACATCCGGCTTGCCCGTGAAGGCTGGACGCTGACCGAAGGCCCGATCCTTCAGAAAAGCATCGCGGCCATGCGAAGCTTTGTGGTCGAGCCGATGCAATACGGGCGGTTGTTCCTGGCCGGCGATGCTGCCCATATCGTACCGCCCACAGGAGCGAAGGGGTTGAATCTCGCTGTTGCCGATGTTCGGGTGTTGGCAGAAGCGATTGCGGAATTTTATCGATCGGGAA
>JASIEN010000590.1 GCA_030045935.1 Candidatus Sulfotelmatobacter sp. | reverse complement strand
TGATCTGAACCGGGCTGACCGGACGAAGGAGCGCCCGGGTTCGGTGGCTGATCATTTCCTGAGGATTGAGCGAACACGCCATTGGGGTTGACGCCGGAGCTGCCTGAGTTCAAATTGGATCCGCCAAACGCCGAATTGTTACCAAAACTGGAGTTGTTGCCGAAACTGGAGCTGTTTCCGAATGCAGAGTTGGAATTGTTGCCGAAGCCGGAGCTGTTTCCGAACGAAGAATTGCCGCCAAAAGACGAATTACCGCCGAACGAGGAATTTCCACCGAACGACGAGCCACCGAATGCGGAAGGGCTCGCACCGTTTTGCCCGGCCATGGCGGAGACGGGAGTGGCGCCGGCGATCCCCGCGCCACCACCGATGGATAGGCCCGGGTCGCCATAGTGAAGCAGCTTGAAATCTTCGCATTTGCCGTTCTTGCAACTCAGCGGGTCCTTATAGTGCTTGCGCAGGAAGCGGAGCTGGTTGGTATTGTCGAGATCTTCCAGCTTGGTCGGGTAACGGCTGAATTTCTTGTAGTAGGCGCGGATGGCGCGGGTGTATTGCACGCCGCGATGAATCATCTCTTCTTCCTGATCGCGCTGGTTGTTGAACTTGATGGGAAGGATCACGCCGGCGGCAGCGATCGCCATCAAACTGCACACCAGCAGGAGCACGAGCAGCACATAGCCTTCCTGGTTGCCTTTGTGCGTGTTGGGCGCACCGAGCGGGACACGCGGGCTCCGTCTTGGAAATGAATACTTCATGACGGATTTGCCTGGGTCAGCGGAATCGATTGCGGTGGGCCGCTGACGACTACGTCCTGGATTTCGACGGAATTCGTCGAAATCTTGACGACTTTATAACGGCGGTCAATGATTTCGCCTTCTCCGGCGATAAAGACGTCTTCGCCTTTGGAAAGGAATATTTTCTTGGGCTCGCCGGGCTGGCTAGCGAAGCCGAAGAACTTCAGCGGAATGGGCGGAGCAGGGGGTTGCGGCGGTACATGATAGATGTCCCGCTGGCCCTCTTTTGCTGGGTCAGTACGCCCCGAAGCCAGGGGCTTGGGAATTTCGACTTCAGCCTGCGCGACAAAAATGTTTCGTCCCGAACCCTCATACTTGATCTGCTCGGCGGCGGCGAGTTGATCGAGATGCAGCATGGGGTCGAGGCTCTGCTGGGGGCGCGGCTTCTTTCCTGAAGCTGTGCTGGAGGGCCGGCGTGAGGTAGAACGCGCGGCTGTCGTATCCACGTCAGGCGTCGTGCTCACGGTCGAGGCATTGGTCGAAGAGGTCGGCCAGAACTCATGGAGAGCCACGAACATGAACACCACGCCGAGCATGGCGGCGATGATCGTTTGCTTTTTATTCTTGGTTCCCAGCTCCACTACGCAGCGCCTTTCAAGTAAGTTTCCAGTTTCATTTGCAGCTTGATGGGGCCTTTCTGTTCGCCGCCCAGGGTAATGCTGCGAATCAGAAAGAATGTGTCGTCGCGCTCCAGCGCGTTGATAAATTTTGCCAGGGAAACGTAACTGCCAGTCAGCTCCGTTTCCAGTTCGACGGGACGGACATGGCCGATCTCTTCATCCAAAGGCTTTTGCTTCACCCCTTCGATGGTGATTCCGTTGGCCGAGGAGAGCTTTCCCAGTGTGGTGAAGACTTGCGAATCCTGGGTGGGAAAGCGTTTCTTGTAAAACTCGCCAATCTGTTTGTTGGCCAGGATCACCTTTTTATCGAGATTCTTGAGGGGCTCGACCTGGCGAGTCTTGGTTTGCAGCTGGGCCCACAATTGATTGAGTTCCTGCCGGCGGGATTCGGTCGAACCCACGAGAGGGGAGAACAACACAATCACGGCGACCACATCGAGGCCGAGCATGATGGCCAGCGCGGTTTTAATCCTTTTCCGAGTTTGTCTCAAGTCTGGCATCAGGGATTGCTCCGCTTCGTCCCAGTTGCAGGGGTCGGCGGGGGCGTTGGGGCTGAGGCCGCTTCCGGAATGTAGATTCCCGCAATACTAAATTCCACCGTGTCTCCGCTTTGGGCAGGCGCGGGGTGTTCGGTTTCGATATAAGTTTGCGCAAACCGTCGCGAATCCTCCATGCGGCGCACAAGTTCGAGTGCCTTGTCGCGCGAATCACCGGCGATAACTAGCTTCAGGGTGAGCTGGTTGTCTTCATCCAACTCGGGGTGAATCGAGACCAGATGCACACGCGTGGGCATTACTTTTTCCAGATCCTCCAGAACATAGGTCCAGGAAAGCGATTTGCGCTCGATCAATTCATTCAGAAATTGTGATTCGTCACGGGTGTTGCGATTCTCGGGCCGGTTGAGGAATGCTTCCGCCTGTTCACGGGTGCGATCGCGCTGGGCGATTTGCGCGCGCAGATCGGCGATGGCTTTGTGGTCGCGGCGGGCGTTGAACCAGCCGGTAATGGTCATGATCAACAGAGAGAGCGAAAGGATGGCAGCCACGGCCAGGCCCGATCCCCACCGCAGCCAGAACTGGCGGGCATCTTCGTATGGCTGAGTAGCGAGATTGATTGCGAGACGCATAGAAAGTCGGTGCTCAGTTCTCAGTACCTGGTGCCCAGTTCAATTCCTTCGATCCCCCGCGTTGCTCGCGCCAGCAACTGGGTACCAAGTACTGAGTATTGCTTCACGAAATTAACGCTCCTACTACGCCGGCCATGCGCCAGCGCGGGACAGAGCCGCCGGTGCTCGCGCCCAGTTGCGAGGAGCTGACAAGCTCCTGAACTTCCGCTCCGGTTTGCGCGTGCAGAGCGGGCGCAGCGTCGGCGATGTCGGAGATTCCTGCAACGAAAATCTTCTCTATATTCAGATGATATGTGTCCTGAAAAAATACAACCGATGGATAAACCTCTTCCGCCAACTGCTCGCCGCTGATGGTTACTCCGCGGGTGTTTTCGAGAGTGCGGAAAAGCTGAAGCTGGTCGGCATTCAGGATGGCGATGCTGGTGGTGCGGGCATCAACCTTCACGACGAGCGTGGGAGTTTCCGCCTGGGCAGCGCCGAGGGCCGCGAGCATGGAAGGCAGAACCACGCCGGGGCTGAATCCGGCCTCGCGGAAGGCGGCCTCATATTCTTCGACCACGGTAGCGAGGGCAACGGCGGCGACGACACGAAGACCATCGTTGGTTTTTTGCGCGTGATAAGAGACTCGCGTCTTATCGACGTCAAAAGGCAAAGATTTCTTGAGGCGAAAACGGACCACGCCCGCGGCTTCTTCGGCATCAGCGGGCAAGGTATCAAATTCCACCAGAACTACGCGCACTGCGGCATCGGGAACGATGGCGATGACATCGTGATAGTGGCCAGCCAAGCCGTCCAGCGCGTCCTGCACCGCACTCACCACGGCATTGCGCTGCCTGAGGTTGCCTTCGACCAGATCGGGAACCACGCTGCCGGGTGCGAGTTCGCGTGCGCCGCAAGCTTCCAGGCTATGGCGGTCTTGGCCGAGTTTGCCGACCAGCACGCGATCAGCTGCGATTTCGCAGGCGAGGCGTGGTTTGGGCGACTTGGAAACTGTTGGCATTTGTGCTTCTTCAATAATTCAACCGCCGTGAGATGGGAAATGCAATAGCCGGGAGGGAACTGCTGACTTGGGCCGATAGTCAGCCGCTTTATAGTTCCTTCGGGGGCTAAAGCCCGCATCTTTTCCGAATGCTTACGTGGCGCTAAAGCGCCGCTCTTCCACCTTGCGCGGCCCCATTTAGCGCATGGTCTCTATGAATGTGACCTTATTAATCTCCTTCAACGTGGTTAGTCCGAGCCGAACCTTGTCGAGCGCCGATTCGCGCAGGAAGCGCATGCCTTCTTCGCGGGCGGCGCGGCGGATCTCTGACGTCGGCTTCTTGGCCAGAATCATTTCCCGTACGCGGTCGCTCAAATCGAGCAGTTCGTGAATCGCGGTTCGGCCGCGGAAACCTGTGCCGGCGCACTCGATGCATCCCGGCCCTTCGTATAAGGGCACCTGCGACCACTGCGCCGGATCGAGACCGCTTGCTTCCAGAACCTCCTGGGGATAATGCACCTGCGTGCGGCAGGATTCGCAAATCAAACGCACCA
>JASIEN010000589.1 GCA_030045935.1 Candidatus Sulfotelmatobacter sp. | reverse complement strand
TACAGAGGCTTCAGGCACTTCCGCTTTCCGGAGAATTTCTTCAAACGCTGGCTCCTTTCGAGGCTGTTTCATGTAAATAAACTCCATATTCATTTCGTGGGCGCGCCGCAGGAGCGCAGAGCTTTGACGTCCGGTGATGCATCCGGTTCGCAATCCAGCCGTATGAGCCAGCGTGAGACCTTGTCCATCGTGAGCGTCGAAGGTTTTGATCTCGAGTGCGATCTCGTCCGTTTGGGACAATAAGGTGACACCCCCATCCGTCATAGTGCCATCCACGTCCATAAGCAGCACTTGAATCTTTGCTGCCCGTTCTTTGAGGGCTCGAGCAATTCTGAACGAATTCGACAAGAAGCCTCCATGGCGAGTTGTTTTGGCGGCCACAGTTAATAAGCTTGCACGATTCATGGGCGTGGTCAACCTGCCGTCCCTCAGCTTTTTTCGTGCGCCGTAAATCGCGCCCTCTTTTCAAAATTGAAAAGTGAGCGGAGCAGGCTAACACCAAGACTGTCGCTCATACCATCGTCTAATTGTCTTGGCCCTTGGTTGATGGCTAGATTGGAGGGTGCGCGAACGTGATTCATCACAGTCCACTGGAGATTCTCCTCAGGAGTAGAAATCATGGCTCAACCGATGCCGAAGCTCATTTCTCGCCAGCAGAAGAACGAAACGCGCTCAGCGCCAGCAGAGAAACCAGTCTTCAAAACAATTCTGGCTGAGGATATGGTCTGGAAGTCTGTAGCCGCCTATCCCCCCTCAGTGCATCTCGCCGTCGTCGCGGGTGAGATTTCGGAAGCTGAGCCCTATACGATCCGGGTTAAGGTGCCCCACGGTGTGAAGTTCATGCCGCACAGACACGCCGAGGACAGAGTCTACACGGTCATCTCTGGCGTCTTTTACATCGGCCTCGGCGACGAATTCAACGCCGACAAACTGGAAGCCTATCCACCCGGAGCTGTGATCATTCTCCCCGGGAATACGTCGCACTTTCATTGGGCGAAATCCGGCGAGTACATCACTGAAGTGTCGGCCATTGGGCCCCTTAGCATCGAGTTCGTCAATTCGAAGGACGATCCGCGAAACCAGAACCCCAACGCCTGAAACTGGCACGGCCATCGGCGATCTGAACTCGACGGAGAGATTGCGCGATCATCGCCAAGATGATCACATCACTGTACCTGACTAATCTCGAGCTTAAGTGCTGCGCGTTGAGTCTTTGCACTGATGAACTGATTGAGGCTGGCTGACTTGGTGTTTCTGGTATACCTGTTGTGCCAGAACCAGCGCTCCCGCTATTCCCGCATGATTACCCAGCTCAGCTGGAACCACATATTGCTCTAGATTCTTGGTAAGTTCCGCGGTTTGAACATAACCGTTCAGTAGTTGAACCAACTCGCCGCGAACTAAAGGAAACAACCACTCCTTCCGCATCACGCCTCCGCCAAGCACAATGCGCTTCGGAGAAAGAGTACAAACCCAATTCGCGAGGCCCAACGCGAGATAGAGTGCTTCGAGTGCCCATGCCGGATGATCCATAGGCAGTTCCGAAGCAGGCCTGCCCCATCGCGCTTCGATTGCCGGACCTGACGCGAGACCTTCCAGACAGTCGCCATGGAAGGGACAACAACCCGGATACGGATCGCGTTGACGATCATGCGGGATTCGAATGTGTCCCATTTCGGGATGAAGCATGCCATGGAGTACTTGCCCGTTCACAACCGCACCACCGCCGATTCCAGTCCCAACCGTCAAATAGACAAAATCCGAGATGGACCGAGCGGCTCCCCAGCGAGCTTCCCCCAAAGCAGCCGCATTCACGTCGGTGTCAAAGCCGATCGGTACATCAAACGCTGCGCGAACCGTGCCGACAAAATCGAAATTCTGCCAACTCAATTTCGGCGTGGAGGTGATGTGGCCAAATGTTGGAGACGAAGGAGAAAGGTCCACCGGTCCGAACGAACCGATCCCCACGGCCTGTAGCTTTCCGCCGGAACTTGCACGCAAGAAGTCTATGGCCTGAGCAGTCGTCACTTGCGGCGATGTGGTTGGTAGTTGAGTGATCTCTAGATCGGAAAGGTCACAGCCAACCGCACAGACGAATTTGGTGCCGCCTGCTTCGATGGCTCCGAACATGCTTGGCTCCTCCGTCACACAACCTGGAATGTAGCGCGTGTTCGGTGCTATCAGCAACCACCAAGCTGTTCTCGTTCTGGGAGTAAGGCCATAAGTTAAGTTCGCAGCCCGACAGGCACAGCAGCACGCCGGGGAGGGCAACTTTCCTGCGATCTTTGTCAGGCTGCAACATGCTGCGTGTTGAATGACCGCACACTTCGCTCCATGTACATGGAGTCCAGCGAGTACGTAAACTTCGCTCCGCAATCGCAGCACACTCGATAGGTTCGGCTATCAATCGTGAAGACCCGACTCAGGTGCCGGTGGTGGCAGCCAAAGATAAAGCCAAATATAGAATCGAGGACGGTTATGACTCTTGCCATAAATACTCCTTGCATGCAGGCCGTCAGGATGAAGAGGTGGCAGCCAAAGCTAAAGTAGAAAATAGAATCGAGGACGGTCATGACTTTTGCCATAAATGCTCCCAGCATGCTGGCGATAAGGTGAAGAGCAGCACAGGTAAATGGTCTATGTGCTTCCACAATCTCAACCCGCAACAGTAGGTTCGCACGTTGGCGCTCAGAACACATCACGAGATATAGTGTTTTTTGGCTACCACCACAGCACTGTTGCCTGATACCACGTTTGGGGACGATCGGAAGAGAACTTAATTTTGATTGTCGGGCGAATTTTCGGGGATGATGACTTCCCGGCGACCGAACAGGTGGGCGTCGACAGAAAATGCTCCGGGACCGAGACAAACTAAGGAGAATGCAATGACAACGGCCAAAACCGCCGTCATCGGACTCTCAAACAAGCCAATGTGCGGGCCCGGGAACCACGAGAACATGCTAAGCAAGCAGGTCGTGGCCGCCACAAGAGCGGCCCATCGACTTAAGGAGCCAGTCAATAGCAAAAGGCCGACCACGACCATGAGCCCAGCAACCACCATTATGAACGCGCCCGTTTCGTGCCCGGATGCGAAGTAGGCTATGCCTTGCGCCATGAATCCAACCCCCGTAGCAGCACGCAATAGGAGAACCCCTGCGCCGGGCCACTCGTCTGGGAATGTGGAGAACATTCGGGCGCGCACCCTTCTGCCAACCAAGGCATAGGATAAGAGTATGCGCGCACCTCGCGAATCCCCTATGCTCGGAGTCTTTTCCTACCACGATAGAGGTATGTTCCTAGAATTGTTTTGAGTGGCTCTAAAGCTGAATGATTCCTCGGCGCACAGCAATTGCGACCGCCTGGGTTCGATCGGAAGCACTCAGCTTTTCCATGATGTGTTTGATGTGCACTTTGACAGTTTCTTCGGTGATGAAGAGCTTTTCCGCGATGTCACGGTTGCGGTTTCCTCCCGCAATTTGCTGGAGAACCTCTACCTCGCGGCCAGTGAGGGCCTCGTCGCTGTAATGTTCAGCCAAGTGCGCGGCGATCTCCGGTGGGATTCGCTTTTTTCCCGCATGCACTTGACGGATCACGTCCACGAGTTCCTTGGGTGGCATGCTTTTGAGCACATAAGCTCGTGCTCCGGCTTCGAGAGCGCGTTGAATTTCTACGTCGCCGGCAAACGTGGTTAAAATGATGACCCGCGCCTCAGGAAATTCTGAGCGAATAGCAATCATCGCATCAATCCCGCTCATATCGGGAAGGCGGAGATCCATCAGAGTCACGTCAGGGATTTGTTCTCGAAAGCGTTGAATGGCTTCACGACCATTGGATGCTTCGGCTACCAGCCGGAGATCGGGCTGGTTTCTTATGACGATGGCAAGGCCCTCATGCAGTAGGGGATGGTCATCCACGCAGAATACCCGAATTTTGCCGGCCTCACCCATCTAACCCGCTTACCTGCGTTCGGAATCTTTGAGGGGGCTTGACCGATTTGCCGGAGATCAGCGCCCACAAGGAATACGGTCGCACAGCACT
>JASIEN010000588.1 GCA_030045935.1 Candidatus Sulfotelmatobacter sp. | reverse complement strand
CGGGTGGCTGGGGGTTCGCTCAGTTTAATAAGGACGGCAAACCTGCCGACGAGGCAATGCACCAAACCTGCTTCCCCTGCCACGAGCCTGCCAAAGCTCGCGACCTCGTCTTTACCCGTTACGCACCTTAAATTCCGACGCGTCTCATGCGAAAACCAGCAGGGAGCTGGTAGCGCTACCGGGAATCGAACCCGGGTTTGAAGATTGAGAATCTTCCGTCCTAACCCCTAGACGATAGCGCCATCGGGCAGAGTTCGATTATAACAAAGCGGGACTGATGGTTTTCGCGGCACTTCCTGTCAAACCCGCCCATTACTGGGCCTTCTCTCAGCTCTTTTTGCCCGACTGCTTTTGACTTTCGTGCCCTGTAGCTCACCAAAAGCGCACTGTAAGAAACGATCGAACATCCGGGCGCTGATTTGAAATAGATAAGCACCGCCATTTGATTTCCTTTTCCTCTCTTAATTCCCTTTCGTTTCCACAGCCCTCATCGTTTATAATCACGTCAACGCCACAACCTCAAACATTCAATCATTATTGTGGGACGAAGTGTAGGCACATCACTGAAGCGCTCATTTATTCCTAATCACTTAAGCTTTCGAAGGAGTATACAGATGGCAAGGTCGAAATCTACCACAGGGGAAAAAACCACTCGCAGCAGAGCCAAAAGCAAGATAATAGAAGATCAGCTTGTCGCTGCTGCCATCCCCGGCGTGCCCGATGCAAACGCAACGGCGGCGCACACTGGTTCATCCGAGACATCGGCAGAACACGTCGCCAGTCCGCCGGTCGCGGCGGAATCCGTAATCGCGCCAGAAACGCGGACGTCACACGTCGCGCAGGAGAGCAACTTGTCCGAGCCCCGCAAGCTGGGCGTGGTGAAAACCGAGCCGCGCAAGAAGGTCGTCGTTCCCATCAACCTGGAGGACGAGATTCGCCGACGTGCCTACGAACTCTATCAGCAACGTGGCAGTGCCCCTGGCAATGAGGCCGACGACTGGCTTGCCGCAGAACGCGAAGTTCGTGAGCGCTATCAGAGACAGCAGCAGAGCGCCTGAAAGGGGTTCGGTGTCGCCGCTGGGCATCTGAATTCTGACGGCGCTCGCGCGGGCGGGTAGTCTACTGTCCAAAGCGACGTTGTGGGCTTCAACGCGCCCCTGAAGTTCCTTTCTCGCGACTTCAGTCGATGAGGCGCCCAGAGTACTGATTCCGGTCGTCTGCGGGGCATCACTCCTAAGACCTCCGTGTACCCGACAAACGGAGAATCTTCATTGGTGCGGTTGCCTCGCATCGGTCTTTCTGAAAAAATAGTGTGGGGTTTTCCACATGGCAGAGTTAGGTAGTTTTGCCCTGCTCCTGGCGTTAGCTCTGAGTGTGTATTCGTTCCTCGCCGGACTCGCTGCACTTATCTATCAAAAGCCAGCCGCGCAGCCGGCAGGTAGGGCGCACACGCCTCCCGAAGACATCGGTTTTGCCGCACTGCTCCGCCGCGGCTCCGAGCGCCTTGCCGAAACCTCGCGCCGCGCCGGCGTCGCCAGCTTTGGCGCCGTTCTGCTTGCGTCGATTATCCTCGTGATCTGCGCCTTCCAGGACGATTTTTCGATCGCCTACATCTTTCACCACAGCAACCGCGATCTTCCAGGTCCTTACAAATTTGCCGTGTTGTGGTCTGGCCAGGAAGGCTCATTACTTTTCTGGTCGCTCCTTCTGACGGGCTATGCTTTCGTCCTTCGGTTGCGCTATAAAACTGACCCGCGTTTGTTCGCCTATGCCTCCGTTGTTCTCGCTGGCGTGCAAATCTTCTTTCTATCTCTGCTGAATTTTGCCGCGCACCCCTTCGCTATCATGCAGGGCAACATCCCCGCCGATGGCAACGGCCTCAATCCCCTCCTGCAATATCCCGAGATGGTGATTCATCCGCCCATGTTGTATCTGGGGTACGTGGGATTTACCGTGCCGTTCGCCTTCGCACTGGGCGCGCTCATCATGAAGTACCCGGGCGAAAAGTGGATTCACATCACCCGCCGCTGGACCATGGTCACCTGGGGCCTCCTCACCTGCGGGATTTTCCTCGGTGCGCACTGGGCTTACTCGGTGCTGGGCTGGGGCGGCTACTGGGGATGGGATCCCGTCGAAAACGCCTCACTAATGCCCTGGCTCACCGGCACCGCATTTCTGCACTCCGTGATGATGCAGGAAAAACGCGGCATGTTGAAGGTATGGAACATGTGGTTGGTCTTTGCCACTTTCTGGCTGGCGATTCTGGGAACATTTCTCACCCGCAGCGGCATCATCAGCTCCGTCCATGCCTTTGCGCAGTCGTCCATTGGAGACTGGTTCGCGTGGTTTTTGGTTATCACGTTCGGCGTCTTTCTCTTCTTCTTCATCAAGAATCGCAAAAGCCTGGAGAGCGAGCACAAACTCGAATCGTTGGCCTCGCGCGAATCGAGCTTCCTGTTCAACAATCTCTTATTCGTTCTGCTTTGCTTCACTGTTCTCTGGGGAACCTGGTTTCCGAAGATTTCTGAACTCGTGCAAGGCAACAAGGTCACGGTCGGCGCGCCGTTCTACAATCGTGTCGCCATCCCGGTCGCACTGCTTCTTTTAGTTCTCACAGCTATCGGCCCGCTGCTCGCCTGGCGTAAGACTTCGCTCGAAAGTCTGAAGCGGAATTTTCTCTGGCCAACCGTCGGAGCAATTATCGTCGCAATTCTCCTGATGGCCACGCCCGAAAGCTGGGGATCGATCTTCGGTCTCAAGCCCTGGCGCGACATCTCTTATTTCTATTCGTTGATGGCGATCTCGCTATCTGTGCTGGTCATCCTCACCGTAGCCAGTGAGTTCTACCGTGGCGGGAAGGTTATTTCGAATCACACCGGGCAGGGCATGTTCGCCTCCATGGTGCAGCTCACTCATCGCAACACTCGGCGTTACGGCGGCTACATCGTCCACTTCGGCGCAGTCGTGGTTATCATTGGTCTTGCGGGTGCGGCCTTCAATCAGGACCAGGAAAAAGAAATGGGCTACGGCGACAAAATGTCCATTGGCCCATACACGCTGCTCTGCCGTTCTTATACCGAAGACGAAAGCCCCAACTATTTCAGCCAGTGGGCGATGATCGATGTCTTCAAGCATGGCAAGCCGATCGGCTCGATGACTCCGGTGCGCCGCTTCTACAAGGCTAGCCAGCAGACCTCGACCATCCCTGATATTCGCTCGACGTTGAATGAAGATTTGTATTTGGTTTTTGAGGGAGTGAATCAGGATAACGGTCATCCCATCATCAAAGCGCACTTGAATCCGCTGGTGATGTGGATTTGGATGGGTGTCTGGATCATGCTGATCGGTACCGGCCTGGCGCTGATTCCGAATGCGCAAGTGGCAGTGCGCGTGCCGGCAACCACGCGTCTGGAGCGTGCACAGCCCGCCCCAGTAGCCACAGGAGATTGAGGATTTGAAAGAACGCGGCTTCAGCCGCGCCGATATTACGGATCACCAATGAAGATGTTCTTCCCGAGACCCGATAAGGCCAGGACAAAATGCAGTGCACCACTTTTCGCTCCTTTTGCGACAAGTGGGAAAGCGCTCAAGGCGCTGCTGCTATGTGTTGCTATCTTCTGTCTATCCGGTGCTTCCGACCCTGCCTCGCGCTTTTCAGACATTGGCCACCGCATGATGTGCATCTGCGGCTGCAACCAGATTCTGCTCGAGTGCAACCATGTCGGCTGCCCCGCTTCCGACGGCATGCGCGGCGAGCTCATGGCCGCCCTCAACCGGGGAGATAGCGATAGCCTGGTCGAACAATCGTTCGTGCAAAAATACGGACCGACCGTTCTCGCCGCGCCCACGGGCAAAGGGTTTGACCGCGCCGCTTACATCATGCCGGTCGTAGCCCTGGTCCTCGGCTTCGGCCTGATCGTCATGGTCGTCCGCGCCTGGAAGAATCGGCCCGCTCCCGCCATCGCGGGCGGCCTGCCGCCTCTGCGCGGCGCCGAACTCGAACAATTCCGCGAGCAAGCCCGGCGGGAGACCGAACTATGACCTGGCTCTTCGTTGCCGCGCTGCTCACTGTCGCTACGCTCTTTTACGTCTTCTATATTCCTGGCCGTCTGTTTCTGGGCCCGGAGAAAACCCGCGTCGGCTACCTGCGCGAGCGCAAAGACGCTGTCTACGAAAACCTGCGCGACCTGAATTTCGAATACCAGGCCGGCAAAGTTCCCGACAGCGATTATCAGCAGATGAAATCGTCGCTACAGGACGAGGCCGCTGCCATCCTGGCTGAAATCGCGCGGCTTGAGCCCCGAAACGGCTCTTGAGAATAGCCCGGCGCTTTAGCGCCGGGTATGCTAGATAAAAAGGACCGCGTCCCGTAGGGACGTTCGAAAAGTGAGAACAATCTTGAAATTGATTAACTGCACGACGATCATCCTCCTTCTCTCCTCCCTCGTCTCTGCCCAAACCCTCACCGGCACCGTCAAGAATGCCACCACTGGCAAACCCTCCGCAGGCGACGAAATCGTGCTCCTGAAGCTCGGCCAAGGTATGGAAGAGTCCGGTCGCACCAAAACCGATTCCAATGGGAAATTCAGCTTCAAGCTCGACGATGCCCAATCGCCGCACCTCGTTCGCGCCATCCATCAGGACGTTACCTATCACCGCATGGCGCCTCCAGGCACAACTTCGGTCGAACTCGAAGTCTACGACTCAGCCAAGAAACTCGAAGGCATCGAAGTCGTTGCTGACATCATGCGGGTTGAAACCGAGCCGGGGAAACTCATCGTCGTCCGCGAATTCGGCGTGCAGAACTCCTCGCAGCCACCGCGCACGCAGATGAACGAGCACAACCTCGAATTCAACATCCCCGAAGGAGCCGAAATTATCCCCGACTCTGCCACCGCGACCACCGAAGGCGGCAACCCGCTGCGCTCGGCGCCCGTTCCGGAAGATGACAAGAAGCTTAAATACTCATTCATCTTCCCGTTACGCCCCGGCCTGACGCGCTTCGAAGTCGCCTATCAGATGAACTACACCGGCAGCGCCAATATCGATCCGAAATCGGTGTATCCGCTACAACATTTTGTTGTCATGCTGCCCAAGTCGATGCAGTTCACCGGTTCTGCCTCCGCCGCGTACAAACTGGTCAACTATCCAAACGAGCCGGACGCCGCCGTGCAGGTTGCATCCAACACCACCGTGGGCGAAAACATCGCCTTCAAGGTTTCCGGGCAAGGCACCCTC
>JASIEN010000587.1 GCA_030045935.1 Candidatus Sulfotelmatobacter sp. | reverse complement strand
ACCATTATTCAGGGCATGCTCGAGCAGTCGAACGTCAGCGTGGTGACCGAATTCGTGAACATGATCGTGGCACAACGATCCTACGAGGCCAGCTCACGCGTGGTGAATGCTGCCGATCAGATGCTGCAGACGATTAATAACCTTGGGCGCTAAAACCGGGCGAACCATATGAAAACTTCGCACACAGCCTTCACTCTCTTAACCCTTGCGGTTTGTTGCCTGCCGTTGAGGCTGGCAAAGGGCTGGGATGCCAGCGCGGTCAAATCGTGTCGCGATATTGCCGGCTTTATTGCAACCTCTGGCGGGGTGGACATCGCCGAAACAAGGCGCCTGCTGGACAGCTTGAACTGTGCGGCCGCTCAAAATCTTCCCGCACATGCCGTCCTCGAACTCACACACACAAAGTGGAACCCCGGTCTGCGACGTCGGGAATTTATTCTGCGCTGCACCAGAGCAAAAGATTGTGTGCCTTTTCTGGTATGGGCCTATGGCGGAAATGCCCACAAAGAAATTCAACCCGGGCAGGCGACGCCAGCGAATTCAGCAGAGAACAGGCAGCCGCGACTTGTCAAGACCGGGCAGACCGCGTTGCTTGCCTGGGACGGCGGCGGAATTCGCATTGTGTTGCCCGTAACCTGCCTCGATGCCGGGTCGCTGGGGCAAACCGTTCGGGTCCGCTTGAAACACGTGGATCGCATTCTGCGCGCCGAGGTGGTCGGCGCAGGCACGCTGAGCGCGAATTTGTGAGAGCAGCTGCATGCAGCACACTTTAAAGACATCCTCGAGCAAACTTCTCACTCGGATTTTGCTGGGGTGGATCATCCTCTCGTTTCCCGCAACGGCCGGAGCGCGTGACAAAGACAAAAGTGCCAAGAAGGACTCACTCGCCGACTATGTGCGGCGTATGTCCGGACCAAACGGCCCCGGGCTCTCCCCCAGTAGTCTTGGCAGCCTTTGGGTAGACAATGGCCGCTTCGCCGACCTGGTCGCCGATTACAAAGCTTCCCGCGTCGGCGACCTGGTTACCATCAACATCTCGCAAAACTTGTCTTCCACCAACACCGGCAACGTGGCCACCAGCCGGACTTTCTCCGCCAGCTCCGGCATCACGGCACTGGCCGGGCCCGTCTCCACCAGCAACATAGCGAACCTGTTTTCACCGAACTCTTCGCAAGCTCTGACCGGCAAAGGACAAGCCACATCAACAACTGCGCTGAGCACCACCCTTACTGGCCGCGTGGCAGCGCTGTTGCCCAGCGGCACGCTGGTTGTCGAAGCCGAACGACAGATCACGATGAACAACCAGAAAGAAACGGTTATCCTGCGCGGCCTGGTGCGCCCGGGCGATCTCGATGCTACCAATACAGTCGCCTCGAACAGCGTCGGCAACCTCGAAATTGAGGTCAAAGGCAAAGGCGTCATCAGCGATTCCGTGGCACGGCCGAACCCGGTGCTGCGGTGGATTCTGAGAATTGTCGGTTTCTAGGAAAACTATGCGGTACTTATTCTTAAGGTACGTGACATTCGTTTTGCTGCTGGCATCGCTGTGCCGAAGCACTTTCGGGCAGACCGAAATACACAAGGTCCTGATACGCGACATTGCCAGCGTCGAAGGCATCCGCAACAACTCGCTTGTGGGATATGGCCTGGTGGTGGGCCTGAAGGGCACTGGTGACAAGCAGCAGACATACTTCACCATACAAACTCTTGCCAGCGTTCTACAGAGAATGGGCGTCGAGATTCCTCCCAGCGTGGTGCAGACAACCGTCCAGGTGAAGAACGTCGCGGCAGTTTTCGTTACTGCCAGCCTGCCCCCGTTTTCGCGGCCCGGCACTACGGTCGACGTGGTGGTCTCTTCCGCGGGCGACGCGCGCAGTTTGGAAGGTGGAACGCTCTTGCTGACTCCGCTCTACGCAGCCGACGGACAGGTCTACGCCGCCGCGCAAGGTCCACTGGTTACCGGTGGATACGCCACGGGAACCGCAGCCAACGCGAAGTCGGTAAATCACCCGACGGTCGGCCGCATCCCCAACGGAGGGCTGGTGGAGCGTGACAGCTCGCTCGATCTGACCAAACTTCAGCACCTTTCGCTCCTGCTCAACGATCCGAGCTTCACTACGGTCGAAGAGGTGGCTGCGGCGATCGATCACGAACTGGCCTCCCCGTCTGCAGCCACCGTCATCGACAGCCTCCGAGTGGAAGTCAAGATTCCAGAGTCCGGCAATGGTGATCTTCCCGCATTATTGGCGCGCATGGAGAATCTCGAGGTCATGGTCCGCCGCCGGGCCAAGGTGGTGGTGAACGAGCGCACCGGCACGGTCGTTCTAGGAAAAGATGTTCGCCTAGGCGCGGTCTCGATTTTGCACGGTACGTTTTCGATTGAAGTAAAAACTTCGTACTCAGCATCGCAACCGAACCCACTGGCAAAAGGTCAGACTGAAGTCCTGCCGGAAACGACGCTCAAGGCGGGAGAAACCCCCGCGCGCAACATAGCTCTGACGGAAGGGGCTAGCGTTGAGGAGTTGGTCACGCGCCTGCAGACTATCGGAGCCACGGCCCGCGATGTGGTCTCGATTCTGCAGGCCATCAAGGCGGCCGGAGCTCTCGAAGCTGAACTGGAGGTGATCTGATGAACGGCATTTCTTTCACTTCAATTCCCTTGCCTGCGCTTTCTGGAGCCTCGGCGATGGCGGCGCTGCCTGCCGTGCCGCAGCTCACCCAGGGAGCCAAAGCTGCGCGCCAGTTTGAAGCGCAACTGATCGCCAACATCCTCGAATCGATGGAAAAAACCTTCGCGGCATTGCCCGGCCAGGATTCGGTGGCCGGTCAGGATGACTACAACTATCTGGGAACCCAGGCTTTGGCTTCGGTCATGGCGGAAGGCGGCGGGTTCGGGATCGCAAAACTGATTTCCGCGCACCTTGGCGAACGGCAACCTTTTCCGGCACACACGAAGGTAACGCTCGAACGGCCGTCTCTAGACTCCAGCGTCGACTCTCCTTCCCCCTAAAGTTTTGGTAACTTCTGCCGATAGAAGCAGATATAGCGGGCTGGGGAATATTTACCAATCCTGAGCTTAGGGAATTAAAGTTTTCTAACGGACTGCCGATAGTTGAATTGCAGGCGAAATCCGGGAGAAAAAATATGCGAGTCGATCCTAATCAGGTGGCGGCAACGGTCGCGGAAAGCAACACCGCGAACTCGGCCACGCGAAACAACCAAGCCTCCAGCAGCAGTGCTCCCGGCAGTGTTTTGGGTGAAGATCAGGCGCAACTGTCGGGTATGCACGTGCAAGTGCAGGCGCTGGCGGCCCAGGCGGCGCAACTTCCGGAAGTCCGACAGGAACGGGTAAGCGCCTTGCGGCAGGTGGTCTTGGGGGGCAGCTATCATCCCAGCTCTGACCAGGTAGCGGGGGCCATATTTGACGACATGCTGGCCGAGCCCGCGGCTTGATCCGCGTAACAAGAAGGCGGTTCGATGACCGTCGATCGCTTGGATCTGTCGATCCGCCTTAAGGTTGAGAGCACCGCGCCGGTCTCGTCGATGGGCAGCGTTCAGGGACAAACCGGGGCGGCTGAGCGCGAACAAAGGGCGCGACGCCGGCCCCAGCAAAAAGATGAACCGCCGGCCGAGCCTGAACCACTCGAGGCAGAGCGAGCGGAGGAAGATAAACCGCCGCACCGTATCGACAACCTCGCCTGAGGAAATCGCATGCGCAATGCAATTGATTCTGAGCTCGCTGACTCTTTGGGTCAACCAATTTCACCTGATGTTCCAGGCACCATTTTGGCGATTTTGGTGAAGCTGGATGAGAGCCTTGCCGCCAGTCACAAGGCCCTGCTGGCCCTTGACTTGGACGCGATCGAGCATCGCACCTGCCAGCAGATCGCGCTGGTCAAGGATTTGGCAGTATCGCTCGAAGCCGCGAAGTCGATTGCGGATGCTGAAGCTCCGGCCGGCCGCTTAACTCAGTCGTTTCGCTGCCTGGCCCGCGGAATACGGGAAGAACTGCGTGACAAAGCCATACGTGTTCGCCACGCGGCCCGTTTGCAGTTGGCCCTGCTGGCACGGGCGCACCGCAAGCTGCGGATGCTGGCCAACGTTCTGGCCGGGCCCAAGAACAGCTATGGGAATTTTCTGCGGATGGAATGCAATGTGCTTGGCAGAGCGATCGAACTTTCCACCGCGAATGCGCAGGGAGAGGGTTAATTCATGTCCAGCCTGCAGGCCAGCCTCTACACCGCGCTCAGCGGGTTGTTCGCTGAACAGGGCGCGCTTCAAACCAGCACCAACAACGTTGCCAACGTAAATACCCCCGGCTACTCCCGCGAAGTGCCGGTTCTGGTCTCGAGCGATCCTGTGGTTGACGATTCTCTTACTTTCGGGACGGGCGTAACTCTTCAGGACATCGAGAGCATTCGCGATCCCATTCTCGAATCGCAAATCCAGCAAGAGACCCAGGTAGAGAATCAATACAGCACTCTCGCTTCGGCGCTGCAACAAACGCAGGTGAATTTTCCCACGCAGTCGACCGGGAGCGACATTGGAAGTGCGATCACGAACTTTTTCAACAGCATTAATGATCTCTCCACCAACCCCAGTGATTTGTCGGTGCGGCAGGAGGTGCTGACTGCGGCTAATAATTTGGCCAGCAGCTTCAACAGCACCGCGAACAATCTTACCCAGCAGCAGCAAAGTCTCGACTTGAGCGTTGTCCAGACCGTGGGGCAGATCAATCAGCTCACCCAGCAGATTGCGCAGCTCAACCAGCAGGTCAGCAATCTTCAAAATGTCGGCCAAAACGCCGGGACATTCGTCGATCAGCGGCAGCAGGCGATCGACCAGCTCTCAGCGTTGGTCGATGTCTCCGTCATCCAGGCCAACAACACTCTCACACTCACCACCGCCAACGGCGCGCCGTTGGTGACGGGCAACCAGAGTTTTCAACTTACCACCCAAGAGAACTCTGCCGGACTGCACGAAATCTATTCAGAGGGCAATAACATCACCAGCCAGATCACCTCCGGACAACTGGGCGGAACGCTGCAAGCTCGTGACCAGGAGATTCCGGCGATCCAGAGTCAGCTTGACACCCTCGCCGGTGATCTGGCCACTGCAGTCAACGGGGTTCAAGAGCAGGGTTACGATCTGAACGGCAATCTGGCCACCAATGAACCTATATTCAACGCTCCAGCGGCGAATAATGTGGGGGCAGCGGCCAGCCTTTCTGTCGCCATGACCGATCCTTCCGAGATCGCCGCCAGCTCCGATGGCGAGCCCGGCAGCAATGGCAATGCGGAAGCCATGTACGCTCTCAGCAGCCAGGGGATCATCAACGGGCAGGACCCAAACGACTACTATTCGAACATCGTCTTCAATGTCGGCAATGCCGTCTCCAATGCTTCGGCCGAGCAGACTGCCTCCAGCGGAATTCTGCAGCAGCTCAATGATCAGAACTCGGCGGTATCAGGAGTTTCGCTCGATGAAGAGGCCGCCAACATGGTGCAATACCAGAATGCCTATCAAGCTTCGGCACAGGTCATCACCACGGTCAACGACATGATGTATGCCGTCATTAACATGACTACGCTTACCGGATAAGCTATGCGCGTCAATCCCAATCCCTATCCCGATTTGCTGGCGGCAATTTCGCAGGCTCAGCAGGAGATCGCCACCGATGAGGCGGAAATTTCCTCCGGGCTCAGCGTGAACCAGCCTTCCGACGACCCTGCGGCCGCCGCCGAACTGATTCAGAATGCGGACCAGACATCCCAGGTCGATCAGTTCCAGCGGAGCGTGGGCAGCATTCAGGGAGAAATGCAAAATGCCGATTCGGCGCTGAGTTCGGTCACTTCGGCCCTCCAGCAGGCGATCACACTCGGGACCGAGGGCGCCAACGGTACCGTCAATAGCGCGGATCGCGACGCCATTGCGGCGCAGGTGCAGGGGATTCAGAGCCAGTTGCTGAGCCTCGCCAACCTTACCTATCAGGGCAATTATGTTTTCGGGGGGACCGCAACTCAGACCGCACCCTATGTTCTGGATGCCAGCGCGACCTCAGGAGTGACTTATCAGGGCAACGATGACACAAACACCGTGACCCTGGGCAATGACTTCAGCTTGCAGACCAATCTTCCCGGTTCGGAATTGTTCTCTGCCGCCAGCAATAACATGTTTCAGAGCATTCAGGACCTCATCAATGGACTTTACAGCGGCCAGGGAATCGGGACCGCGGTCAACGAAGTCAGCAGCGCCCTGAACTTCATCGATCAGCAACGGGTTTTCTATGGCAACGGCCTGAACCAACTCAGCTCGCAGTCTACTTATCTCAGCAGCGAGAGCACGAATCTGGCGCAGCAGGCGAACACCATCGGCGCCGCCGATCTACCCACTGTCATCACCAATCTCACCACCTCCGAGGTAGGATTGCAGGCGACGCTGGAGACGATCGGGCAGACGTCGCAGATTAATCTTTTTGACTACCTCCGGCAGTAGGGCTTACCAGCCCACCCCCTTGTGGGGCGCATGAAACCAGACATTCTTGACATTGATACTATATTTCTGCAATCATCGAAATATGAGAAGGCAGGAATCTGAGCAGGTTGCTAAATTCGCTGACATGTTTTCGGCGATGGGAACCGAACCACGACTGCGCATTATGCAGTTGTTGCTCTCAGCACACCCGGACGGAATGGTCGTTTCAGAAATTCAACAGGAGCTAGAAATTCCGAATTCTACTCTGTCCCATCATCTCGACAAGCTGAAGAATGAAGGTCTGGTTCAGGTACGCCGAGAGAGCACTTTCCTACGCTGCACCGCGGATACAGATGCGCTTCAGCAGTTGCTTCAATTCCTTTATGCAGAATGCTGCACTCGCAACAAGGCACTAAAACCGGAACAGGTCACATGTTGTCGATAACAGACGAGGAGTTTCCGATGGCCAGCTCAGATATTAAGACCGTGGTCAGACAAAAGTACGGGCAAGCCGCGTTACGAGCGAAGACTGGCGGGAGTTCGTGCTGCGGAGCGGCTCCGAGCACTGTTTGCTGTGACCCAATTACTTCCAACCTTTACGACAGCGCGCAGGCAGGACAGATTCCTGAGGAAGCCATGCTGGCATCGTTGGGCTGCGGAAATCCCACAGCACTGGCAAAACTCAATGCGGGAGAAGTTGTCCTCGACCTCGGCTCCGGCGGCGGCATTGATGTACTGCTGTCTGCCAGGCGGGTCGGCCCGGCCGGAAAGGTGTTTGGCCTGGACATGACTGACGAGATGCTGGCACTCGGGAACGAGAACAAACGCAAAGCCGGGGCCGAGAACGTGGAATTTCTCAAGGGTGAAATCGAGAACATCCCGCTGCCCAACAATTCGGTCGACGTCATCATTTCCAACTGCGTTATCAACCTTTCGGCTGACAAAGACCGGGTTCTGCGCGAAGCTTGCAGGGTTCTTAAGCCGGGTGGAAGACTTGCTGTGTCGGATGTTGTGACTCGCGGCGAGATCGTGCCGGAAATCAGGCAGAGCGTGCTTCTGTGGGTCGGCTGCATAGCGGGCGCGCTCGAAGAGAATGAATACCGGAGCAAGCTGGCGAATGCCGGATTCGAGCAAGTCGAGATCGAACCCACGCGAGTGTATCAAGTCGAGGACGCCCGCGAGTTCTTATCCGGACAAAACATCGACGTGGATGCGCTGGCACCGCAAGTGGCTGGCAAGTTCATGAGTGCCTTCATCCGGGCCATCAAGCCGGCCGCGAAACAATCGTGTTGCGCTTCTACGGCTGCAACTGATTGAAGGCGATGCAGACGCACTACAACGTTCTGTTTCTATGCACCGGAAACTCGGCTCGATCAATCATGGCCGAGGGGATTATGAACTTCAAAGGACGACCCCAATTTACCGCCTACAGTGCAGGGAGCCAGCCGTCGGGAAAAGTACGTCCGGAAGCCATGCGACAGCTTGAAATAGCACACATCCCGGCGAGCGGTTTGCGGAGCAAAAGCTGGGATGAATTCTCACGAATAGATGCTCCGAAGATGGATTTTGTTATCACGGTTTGCGACCATGCTGCCAACGAAGTTTGCCCGGTCTGGCCGGGCCAGCCGCTGACCGCCCACTGGAGCGTTCCTGACCCCGCCGCGGTTAAAGGCAGTGAGGAAGAAATCCGGAAAGCCTTCCGGGATGCCTTCTTCCTTCTGGATCGGCGCATCAGTCTTTTCCTCTCGTTGCCCCACGCTTCACTCGACAAGCTTTCTTTGAAGAAAGAGCTGGACAGTATCGGCCGCCAATGAGATTCGGATTTTACGCTCGCATGGTCGGTGAATTCATCGGCACGGCTTTCCTACTGGCCGCTGTAGTTGGCTCTGGAATCATGGGTGAACGACTTTCGGGCGGGAACGTTGCAATCGCTCTGCTCGCCAATACCATCGCCACGGGTGCGGCTTTGGTTGCTCTCATTCTTACATTTGGCCCCGTATCGGGGGCGCACTTCAATCCAGCGGTTACGATTGCGGACGCTTCACAACGAGGGCTTCCGTGGAACGAAGTCCCAGGATACATAGTCGCTCAGGTAGCCGGTGCCTTCACGGGTGTTGCGTTTGCTCACCTGATGTTTGGGCTAAGCCTCTTTTCCGCGTCAAGGCACGCCCGCAGTGGAATCTCGCAGGTCTTCAGTGAATTCGTCGCGACCTTTGGACTGATGTCCGTGATTTGGGGATGCTCGAGGTTGCGGTCAACTGCCGTGGCATTTGCGGTCGGGGCTTACATCACGGCGGCGTACTGGTTTACCGCATCGACATCCTTCGCGAACCCGGCAGTTGCTCTGGCAAGGGCAGCCACTAATACGTTCAGCGGAATTCGACCTGTGGATGTGCCCGCCTTCGTGGCGGCGCAGTTGCTCGGGGCTGCGGGTGCAACGGCCCTGTTCAAGTGGTTGGTTCCTGCGATTCCCGAGTCCGCCCGTGATGTTCTCGTTCAACGCGATGTTGAGTCAGGATGAAGGCCCGCGATCTCCCAAGCCGTGTTTTAGTTCGTCGTGACGTATCCCGGCTCGGCTGACTATAGGGTTTGGCGCGAGGCGCGGGCCCACTCGGCAGCGGCTTTCACGCGCGCGCGTTGCGCTTCCAGGCACGCCCTCTCGAGCAGGAGTTGGCTATGAATGGATGGAAGAAGGTCGCGCAACCTTTCTACATGGCGGCGATAGCGGGCAAGCTCGAAATCGAGCTCGGGGTCGGCCCCGGCCGGGGGCATTGGCTGTGCCCGGAGTGCGGCGCCCGTCTTCAACAATTCAGAGAGAATTCCCGTCAGTTGTTCAGGCTTGGCGACGACTGGATTCTCGGGGCGAAAAACCAAGCCCTCGAGCCACGCGCCGAGACGGACATTCGTGTCGCGTA
>JASIEN010000586.1 GCA_030045935.1 Candidatus Sulfotelmatobacter sp. | reverse complement strand
TATATCGTGCTGCTGCTCACGTATGATGTGGTGTTCACGACAGCTTGCCTGGGGTTGTTTGAGACGGTGTTGCAGGCGGAATAGGATGCGAGCCAAACGCCTCCATTCGCTCGCTGGCGCTCTCACAGGACAGGCCGCGTGGATCGCGCGGCTCGCCCGGGTTTCCTTCGGCAGGCGCCGAAGGACAGGCTCTCGCTACGCAAGAGAGGCTTGCTCGGAATGACATCGAAGTGGTTTCCCATTCTCGCAGTGCTGACCGGCTTCCTGCTGGGCTATGCCTTTTATGAGGCGATGTTTGTTGCGCCTACGGACGCGCTGCAAGGCGACGTTTACCGGATCATTTATTATCACGTGCCTTCGGCGTGGACAGCGTTTCTGCTTTTCTTCATTAACTTTGTTGCGTCGGTACAGTTTCTTGCCAGTGCGAATCCATCGACGAAGCGCGTGGTGAATTGGGTGGTGAGTGTTCTTGGGCTGATCGGTTTTGTGGCGCCGTTTTTTCCGCAGGTCGGTGCGCTGTTGCCGACGGGAATGTATCCGAGTTCGGTGGCAACGACGGCGCTGCTGATCGTTGGTCTTTATTTTCTGGTTGGAAAAGTATTTCCCGGTGAGAAGCTCGACATACTGGCGCTGACGGCGGCGGAAGTAGGGGTGGTGTTTTGTACGGTGGTGTTGGTGACGGGGCCGATCTGGGCGCGGCCGGTATGGGGAATCTGGTGGGCGCCGGGGGATATCCGGCTAACTTCGACGCTGGTGCTGTGGCTGATTTATGTGAGCTATCTGGTGCTGCGGCGATTTTCCGACAGCGCGCAAACGCAGAAGCTGGCGGCGGTGCTGGCGGTTTTCGGGGCGCTGGATGTGCCGTTGGTTTATTTTTCGATCTGGTTTTTCAGGACCCAGCATCCGCAGCCGGTGATTGGCGGCGGAGGGTCGATCGCTCCGAAGATGTTGCAGGTTTTGCTGCTGAATTGGACGGCGTTTTTGTGCTTCGCATTTTTGATCTGCTGGGCGAGATATCAGCTGGAAAAAATGCGGCGGGAAGTGGATGAGGCGGAGGCGATGGAGTCGCTGCGGGAACCGGATGTTGCAAAGGTTTCTATGGGCCGGGGGGTGAAATGAATTCCGTGAAATTTCTTTATGCGGCTTACACGGCGACGTGGCTGATTCATGTGTTTTATATCGGGACGCTGGTGAGAAGGTACATGCGGCTGCAGGAGCGGAAGAAGGAGTTGGGAGAGTAGGCGCCCGAAAGAGAACGCTTCAGTCATCGCTCCTTAGGCGCCGGGACGCACACCGTCCCAAGGCAGGTTCCTCACCCGCGCTTTGCGCGCGTTCGGAATGACAGATTTGAATAAAGACGCTTGTCGTGCACGCAGAACTTAGTGCTCCGATACGAGGCACTGACGCGACGCTGAAGCGCCGCTCTTCCACCGCGCACTGATGCGACGCGCTCGGCTAGTTGGTCATTCCGCGATTCAATGCGGTGAGGAAATCGGAGCTCCCCGTGGAGCGCAGGAATTCGTAATCCTCGATCATGGCGGCGGTGCCGATGCGGGCGGAAGGGGACGGTGGTTCGACGCGGATGACGCGGGCGGTGAAGCGCACGCGCACGGCCTCGGTGAGAGTGATATGCGGCGGGAAGGTGAGAGTGACCTCGCAGCGGGTGCCGGTGAGGAGCGGCGACCGGAGATAGAAGAAGACTCCGCGGGCACTGACATTCTGGGTTTCGGTCTCGAATTCGTTCTGCGCGTCGATGCGGACAGTTGCGGGCAAACGCATATCGAAGCGCCGCATGAGGCGACGTTCTTCAAAAGACGGTGGCATGCCTTGCGTGTTTTCCAAGAGCTTTAATTGACGATACGCTCTCAACGCTACTGCCCGGCCAAAACGGCCGGCACGGGATGAAATCTACTCAGGCTGGGAGAGGATCAGGCCCGGCGGCCCCGCTCGACAGGCTTGATCCCATACACTGTATTACTTTTTGCACGGTTGGCAAGAGCAAAAAAGACTCCGGACCGTAATTCGGCAGGGATGCAGGTTTGTTCCTCCACCTTCGTGGGGGGCGGCATCTTTCTGCTTTGCTCGGCGCATCAGAGGGGCAGGGGCGGGTTATCGTGGCGGACTCGATTGCTCCAGCACGGTAAACCGGGGCGATGGCCAACGCTTCAAAGGCCGGGAGTTTTCCAGCGGAGATTCCCTTCGCCATTCGGCTCAGGGCAAGCTCTCGCCCCGCTGGTTAAAGCGCGGGGCTTTCGGAATGATGCCTTAGTTATCTCCGTTTTTCGAGCCGGGCCAGTGCGGAAGAGGCGGCGTGGCTTGACTTGCTAAGCATAGGATGTTTAAGTAGTTGTTTGTTTTCCAACAGTTCTAAATGACACGTCTACAGCGGACGGGTTTCGCCGGCCGGGCCACGTGCGGCTCGCGCCGTTTCTTATTCTCTCCAAAATGAACGCGTAAGCGGAGGAAAAGCGTGATGGGTAATGGCTGTCAGTTGCGCAAAGGCCGGGGAGGAAACTGGCGAAATTTGAGAGGGACGAGGCTGGCGGTTTCTGGCGCGGTCCTCGCCCTTCTCGTGACCGCTTCGATGATTTTAGGGGTGAGCTTTCGCATAAATAGCGTTTCGGGGACCGCTGTCAACTCGACTCTATTCATTTCAAATGGTCTACTTCCCGCCTTGCAACATCCCCAGGCAGTCAAGTCTCTTATTCCAAACCACAACCTCGAGGCGAGTTCGATTCTCGGCCAGCTGCCGATCATCTTTGAGCCGAACCAGGGCCAGGTGGATTCGCGAGTAATATTTCTGGCCCGCGGCGCTGGATATGGGCTTTTTCTGGAGCCGACTCAGGCCACGCTCTCGTTTAAAACGGCTCCCACTGTTGATCCCACCACGTCGGAAAAAACGCGAGAGGAGTCTGCTCTGAACAAGCGCAGCGCACCGAAGGGGTGGGTGCACCGTCCGGAGACACAGGTCGTTCGCATGAAATTGGCGGGCGCAAATCCGGAGGCTGTGACTGCGGGAGCTGATCCGCTGCCCGGCAAAACAAACTACATTCTGGGGAACGATCCAAAGAAGTGGCACAGCGGCATTCCGCAGTTTGCGGCGGTTCGGTACCAGAGCATTTATCCGGGGATCGATCTTGTCTTTTATGGAAAGCAGGGGCGTTTGGAGTATGACTTCCGTGTGGCTGCCGGGGCTGATCCGAAGAAAGCGGAGCTGGAGTTTGAGGGAGCAAGCCGGCTGGAACTGCGCGATGGGGATTTGATTTTGACTGGCGATCGCGGCGGGCGGATGCGCTTGCAGGCTCCGCAGATTTATCAGCACGACGGAGAGCGGCGGGAGCCCGTAGCGGGACGATTTGTGCTGCGGTCAGGCAACCGTGTGGGATTTGAGATTGGCGCTTATGACCATGGCCGCGAACTGGTAATCGACCCCATACTAGATTTGTCCACGTATTTTGGATCCAGCACTGCCGGGTCGATTGTCAGTTCGCCCTCGGTGGCGGTCGATGGCGATGGGGACATCTACGTGGCCGGCACCACGACGAGCGATGTTGGTTTCCCCACCGGAAGCACCACTCCGACACAGATCGGCCCGTGCAGCTCGAGCGTGTGCGGTATCTTCGTAACCAAGATCGATCCCTCGCAGCCGCCATCGGTGGTTTATATGACGTTCCTGGGAGGCTCAGGAACTGATACCAGCGTGGGAATTGGCGTTGCCGCGAGCACCGGCGGGAGCGTTGCCTATATCGTGGGCAGCACAACATCGGCGAATTTCCCCACCACGACCACGGCCTATCAGACGGCACCCGCGACCAAGACTGTGTCCTGTAGCGGCACGTGCTCCTCGGTTTTCGTAAGCGTGCTCAATCCCACTGGCGCTGCGCCTCTTTCTTTCTCGACTTACCTTTCGGGAAATGGGAACGATACGGCTAGCGGTATGTCGATTGATCTCAGCGGGAATGTCTATATTACGGGCACGACAACGTCGAACAACGGACCTGCCGTGGATGTAGCTTTCCCGGCCACGTTGACGCCGGTGCCATTCCAAACCCAGTCCTATTCGACGACGCAGTTTTTTGTGACCAAGGTCGACACGAATCTTTCGAGCACGTCCGCGATAGCATATTCCACGTATTTTGGCGGGGACGACACTGGCGGTAGCACGTCTACCCAAGTGGGAGGTGGCGTAGTCTCCGACACGGTGGGAAACATTTACTTCAGCGGGACGACGAATTTCTTCAACAGCGGCAACGGCCCTTACGGCGATAGTAATCATCCGGGAACAGATTTCCCCATCCTGAATGCGTATCAGCCCTGCCTGGATACGGTGCCTCCCACGGTACTGCCTAACCCGTATACCTGTACCGCACCGACGCCTCCGTATCCGACCGATGCTTTCATGGCGAAGATCAATCCCAACGCCGGTGCCGGTGATCAGCTTCAGTTCTCGACTTATCTCGGGGGAACGAACGACGATTCGAGCACGGCCATCGCGATCGATTCTGGCGCGGCGAATATTTACATCACGGGCGCAACGAACTCCCCGACGTTCAATATTCCCATCGGCAGCCTGCCGTATCAGTCATGTCTGAACACCGGACTTACCACGCCGTGTACGAGTACAGGCACAAACACCGATGCCCTGATTGCGCGCTTTAGCAATCCGACACCGAGCACGACCGGAACACCGAACTTTGTCGCACTCTCGTACTTTACCTATCTCGGGGGCGGAGGCAACGACAGCGGGTCGGCGATCGCAGTATTGAGCACATCGAGCACGACGCTGAGCGATGTGGTGGTGACGGGTGCGACGAATTCTGGAACCAGTCCGGTCGTCAACAATCCTCCACCCTTTCCGACTACCACGTGCACCGCTTCCACCCCCTGCGTGGTGCAGAGCGCACTGTATGGGACACAAAATTCCTTTTACGCGCAGATCAATACGACGACCACGCAAGGTGGACAGACGGGCGGCTCGTATGTCACCTATTTTGGCGGCAACGGGGTTGACAGCGGCACCGGGATTGCGGTTGATTCCAGTCAAAACGGCTATTTGGTAGGGCAGACAACTTCGACACAGACACCTCAGCCTTCTCTTCAGCTGGCCAATCCCCTGCAATCACAGCTTTCTGGCACGCAGGATGCCTTCATCGTGAAGTGGGGGACAGCGACGAATTTAAGTCTCTCGTCCGTGGCGCCAGTTGTTTCTCCTGCGGGAGTGGCCAGTGCGGGAAACCAGGTCACGATAACGTATACGGTCAGCAATCAGGGACCCGACCCGGCGTCGAATATCACGGTAATCGGAACGATCACGCAGCCGGCAACGTTTAACAGCGCCAGCGCGGCCAGCGGCACTTGCAGCGCGCCCAGCGGAAGCACGGCGATTTGTACGATCCCGGCCTTGCAGGCGGGGGCGACGACGACCGTGGCGTTTGTTGTGACGCCGCTGGCGCAGGGCAGCTACCAGTCTATGGCGACGGTTTCCAGCAATAACAATACGAGCACCAACAATACCAACACGGCGACGTTCACGGCGGGTTCTTATACGGTATCGATCAGTCCGTCGTCGCAAACCGTGGCGGCCGGTTTGCAGGCGAGCTATGTGGTGACGGTTTCTCCCATTCCTGCCTATGGGAACTCGGTAGGGTTGAGTTGCAGCGCATTGCCCTCGGGAGCAACCTGCAACTTCACGACGAAATCGCTTGTATTTGACGGCCCCGGCTCGCAGTCGAGCACTTTGAACATTACGACCACCGCCCAGCCCGTCCCCATTGCATTTACCCGCCCGGGGCACCGTGCGATATATGCATTCTGGATCATGGTTCCGGGGCTGGCGCTTTGGGGGGTAAGGAGTGGCAAGCGGCGGCGGAAAAAAATTCTAGCCTGGCTGGCATTATTCGTGCTCTTCGCGCTGGTGTTTCTACAACCCTCCTGCAGTCACACGACGCCGCAGCCAACAGTGAGCGGAACACCTTCAGGAAGCTACCAGCTGACGGTCAATGCCGCCTCCGGCAGCTTCACGCAGAGCGCGCCGTTTCTGCTGACGGTGACGCCGTAAGAGATGCTGAGGAACTGAAGGCTCGGTAGCGGTACTGTTAGCCGGAGGACAAATTTCCTGCACGCGCGAGATCCCTCGCCCCGCTGGTTAAAGCGCGGGCCTTCGGAATGACGCTCGCAAGGGTAAACCCGCAGATGCACCGTTAGCGAAGCTCCAACTCGGATGTGCTGATTGCCGTAAACTAATTACGTGAAGATTGCCCTCGGCCAAATCAACCCAACCGTCGGAGATTTTTCCGGCAACGCCGCGAAAATCATCGAGTATTCGCGGCGAGCACAATCCGCGGGCGCGGGGCTGATTTTGTTTCCTGAGCTTTCGGTCTGCGGATATCCGCCGCGCGATCTGGTGGAGCGGCCTTCTTTTGTTGCGCGTAATCGCCAGACTGCCGAGCAGATTGCGAAAGAAACGCAAGGGATTGCGGTGATCTGCGGGCTGGTTACGCCGGCCAACTCTGAAACCGGCAAGTCAGTGATGAATTCTGCCGCGCTGTTGCAGAATGGAAAGATCGCCTTTCTGCAATCGAAGATGCTGCTGCCGACTTACGATGTGTTCGATGAAATGCGCAACTTCGCTCCCGCGCGCAGCCAGCAGATTCTGCCTTTTTGCGGCAATCGCATGGCGCTGACCATCTGCGAAGACGCATGGAATGACAAACTGTTCTGGCCGAAACGTCTGTACACGGTGGATCCGGTGGAAGCGCTGGTGCGGGAGGGGGGGAACTTCGTGTTGAATATCTCTTCCTCTCCTTTTTGGATTGGGAAGCGCGAGCTGCGGCGAGACATGCTTACATCGATTGCGCGGCAGCATAAAGTTCCGGTGGCGCTGGTGAATCAGGTTGGAGGGAATGACAGCCTGGTCTTCGATGGTTCAAGCATTGTGCTGAATCGCGAAGGCGATGTGATCGCACAGGGAAAATCTTTTGAAGAAGACTTGATCTATTTCGATTCCAAGACTCTCACCGGCGACATGCATGAGCAGATTGCGGGCGAAGAAGCCAGCATCTACGCTGCGCTGGTTCTGGGCACACGCGATTACATGCGCAAATGCGGATTTCAGAAGGCGATTGTGGGACTCAGCGGAGGGATCGATTCGGCGCTGACGGCCGTCATTGCTGCCGATGCCGCCGGGCCGGAGAATGTGATTGGCGTGGGGATGCCGGGGCCGTATTCATCTGAAGGCTCGATAGACGATGCGCGGGCACTGGCTAAGAACCTTGGCATCCGGTTTGAGCTGCTGCCGATCGGTTCAGTGTACGACGCTTACACCGCGACCTTGCGGAAGGTTTTCGCCGGATGCAAGGAAGATGTGACGGAAGAGAATATTCAGTCACGCGCGCGGGGAACGATGCTGATGGCGCTATCGAACAAGTTCGGGGCGATTGTGCTTTCCACCG
>JASIEN010000585.1 GCA_030045935.1 Candidatus Sulfotelmatobacter sp. | reverse complement strand
CGTCCGCGGTGGCTCATGCCCACAACGAGTTCGATCGCGCCCAGCCGTGAGCCTGTTTCGAGAATTTCATCGACCAGTGGAATAAGCGCCGTAACACCCTCCAGCGAGAAGCGTTTGCTGCCGAGATAACGTTGCTGCATCACCTGCTCGAATATGTCGGCGCGGATAAGCAGATCGAGAATGCGTTGCTGATCTTTTTCCGTAACCTCGAAACCCTGATCGGGCGATTCCATGCGCTCGTAGATCCAGCGGCGGCGCTCGGGGGCGTAAATATGGTTAATCTCGACCCCAATGGTCGAGGAATAAATGGCGCGGGCTTCAGCTGTGTACGGGCTGTCGATCTGAAGTTCGGACGTTGGGCGGGGTTTTAGAAAACCAAGTGGATCGAGATCGCCTTCCAGGTAACCCCACTGCCTGTAGGCGTTGAAAACGCGTTCCCGCTCGAGGTTGGCAGTATTCGGTGAAGGTTCAGCCAGAGCTGTCCCGCCGTTGGAAGACTTGGACTTTGATGAAGACATGTGGGTACTAGCATAACGGATGCGTGATGGGGTGAGCAGGATTCCGGGCTGTAGCTGGTCGAGTTCGAGTGAACCGAGCCATGCGGTTACGCCCCCGCAACTCAGTTCAGGACTGGCGGTTGGCGGCTGGGGAAAAAGGCACAAAGTGCTCTTTGACAAGGTCAGCCAAATGGCGTAGTATCATTAGCCATAAGGCCTATGACAGCAGAAGCGATTGCCGAAGTGCTGGGCGGACCGAGAGTGCTGGGCAGGGCGGTCAAGAAACCGCATGACCTGGCCGACCTCGTTCGCAAGGGCCTTCCGGCAAATTCGGTCAAAGCGCTTGCTGGGCGCCTAGATATCGGAAACGCAGCACTATCGCGAAGGCTCGGAATTCCACAGAGGACCCTCACGCGGCGCCTGAGCCGGCACTCCCGCCTGACGGTCAGCGAGTCGGACCGAACCGTTCGCCTGGCGCGCGTCTATGCCAACGCGGTCGAAATGATTGGCGAAGAGGACAAGGCTGTACGGTGGCTGCAAACTCCGAATCGCGCCCTGGGGGGCGAGCGGCCGATCGATCAAGTTGACACAGATGTTGGCGCTCGCGAAGTGGAAGATATTCTCAGCCGGATCGCGTATGGCGTGTACAGCTAATGCAGTTCTGGCGGATTTGCCGTCTGCGCTACGCGGCAGAAGCCGCAACCGGCGAAGGGGCTAGCCTGGCCGGCGGCCGATGGAACAGCCGGGGAGTGAGAGTCGTTTATGCGTCAACCTCGTTGGCGCTTGCCGCAGTTGAAACCTTCGTCAATCTAGAACCCAATCTTCAACCGAACGACCTCGTCTCGATCGAAGGCACGGTTTCCGACGATCTCAAGATTGAGCGGCTCGATACCGGAAAGCTTCCTGCCCGTTGGCATCAAACCAGGGACGAATCCCTGCGCCGCTTTGGCGACGATTGGATTCGCGGCGGGCAGACTGTGGCTTTGCTTGTTCCTTCAGCTGCGATCGTGGGGGAATGGAACCTATTGCTGAATCCCTCGCACGCAGATTTTCCGAAGATCAGATTTCGCGAGCCACAGCCGTTCAAATTCGACTTGCGAATGTTCCGCTGAGAGCAAGGGGGCAAATGGATGGACAAGCTCAACGCAAGTTGAGAACCGGCGGCTGGGGGACTTGTCGGGGGTAATCACAACATAAAGAATCCGACCAGGAAATTCTTCCTGGCCGGAGATCGCGAGCAGCGACAACCGATCAGTGGGAAAAATTAAACGCGTCAAACAGGTCATCGAGTGCCGGTCCGTTCAGCGGAACGTACGGGTTACCTCGCGAGTAGATCGGATTCGGGAAATTGTCACGGCTACGGTAGCTGATGGTGCCGATGTTCCAGTTCGTCTCGATGAATTTATCGATGGAAACGTGGTCGGCATAGCCGTGCGTGATATGGCCACCGGTGGAATACTTGGAAACCACCAGCAGCGGGATGCGCGTGCCGTCGCCGAAAAAGTCCAGCGGCTGCACATAGCCGGAGTCATAGTAGCCGCCGCCTTCATCGAAGGTGATGAAGATCGCGGTATCGTTCCAATACGGCGAGGCCTGAACCAAGTTGATGATCTTCTGGCAGTACAACTCGAATACGTTGAGCTTCGAAGATGCAGGATGGCCATCGCTGTAGCCGCTGGGTTTGGTAATCGAAACCGCAGGTAAGTTTCCATTGGCGATATCCGAGTACAGGTTAGTCACATCCTGGATGTGAGCTGCAACTTGAGCCGGGTTCGACATGATGGAAGTGTCGTACTGGAAGGGGTTGCAGATGTTGCAATATTCATCGGCTTGGGGTCCGTTGAATCCCCAATTCTCCTGGTACGGGTCGGGGACGTAGTTGTTCCACTGATCGCCGTAGTATTTCCAGGAAATACCATTGGCATTGAGATCGTCGCCGATGCTAGGGGTCGATGACGGCGGAATGGTGAACGGCGTGTTGGCCGGATTCTGGTCAATGTAGGCATTGTTGCCGTTGCCGAACCAGCCCGGGTTGTAATTGTTCAGCAGGTAGTAGTGGCCAGGTTCACAATGCGGGTCGACGCCGACGCTCTTCAGATAGCTTACGACTGGCCCGACGCCGGGCTGTGTGGGATCTGAGCAATCGCTGTACGATCCGCCGCCGGAAACCGGATTGGTCTGGTACGGTGGAGGGTAGCCGGCATTGTAGCTGTTGCCATAGCCGTCTTCGCTGTACCAGTTGTTGGTGCCGGGCGCCGGATTGGGATTCTCAATTTCATTGACCACACCCGCGTCTGGATTGGGTCCTCCATCGTAGGGAGCGGTGAATACCTCCTGGTTTTCTGGTGGCACGGCGGGATTGCCGTAGCCGTCGCTGAACCAGATCGCGTCGGCATGGCCGAACATGATGTGATTGGGCCCGGTGCCGCCAAGGAAGGATTGGTGGAAGTTGTCGCTAAGGGTGTACTGATCAGCCAGACTCTTGAAGTAGGGAGCGTCGCCTTGCTGGACATTGTAGAACGCAAGGGCGGTGGATCCTTCACCAGTGGTTTGGGCATCAGGAATGTTGGTCAGGTAGTTGTAGGTGAAGCAGGGAAGCGCGCCGCCATCGGAAGAGCAGAGTGGCGGCTGCGCGGTGCCGTTTGTGCCCGCTCCGACGGTGACTTCAACATAGGAAAACAATTGGGCATTGCAACCGGAAGGATTCTCCCGGGTCGCCTGGAATGGGCTGCAATTCAACTGCTGCCGCATCTGATAGTAGCGGTGAACCGGGCTCGCCGCGTAATCGATGTAGGGGAACGTGGGGCCGGTGATCTGGAAGGGTCCGGCCGGCAACGACGTGACGTTGGTGATGCGCTCGTCGGGCGTGTATTTCGTCTGTAATGAGCCGCCGCTGGCAAGGGCGGACCCAGTGCCCGTCGGCAGTCCGACTTCGGTCACTTGAGCACACTCGGCCGGAGTCAGCGAAGGCAATGTTGGACAAGCCGGGGAGCCGGAAAAATAACCGTACTGGCCTGAGGGCCCGCCAACGAGTGGCGCGGGCAGAATGTTGTTGGGAAATTCCTGCGTCGGCGGACTGAGCAGGAAGGTATCGGTGTCCGTGGCAAAGAGCTGCTGCGCCTTGCCGAAGTTCGGACCCGGGACTGCGGCATTGTTGGCGCCCAAGCTGATAATACCTTCCGAGAGCAGATTGTCGACACTGTCTCCACTCGGCGATACGTAGGTGGCGAAGACGTGATCGAAGCTGCGATTCTCGCCAATGATCACGATGACATGCTTGATTGGCGAAGTGGTCCGGGCATCAGGTGAAGGTCTGGCAGGGTCGGCGGCGCTGGCGAAAGGGGCGGCGATCGCGAACTGGAAAGTCGCAAGACCCACCAGTGCGATGCGCAAATAATGCACTCCTTTTGATACAAGTGATGCGAGAGTCATTTCTCTTCCTCCTCTGGGCTAGGGTTTCCGGTTAACTTCGGTTTTGGCTGGACGAGTTAATTTTTGTGACGAATTCGCGTTGAGCGAATGGCTCATCTCTTACGGTTCAACGCGAATCAGCCCCATCATTCCGCCATCTTCGTGCTCCAAGAGATGGCAGTGGTACAGGAAGTCGCCCACTGTGTTCGGGTCGCGAAAATCCATGCGCAACCGAACCGAGGGATATTGGAGAGCTCTGCCGTTGTAGTAAGGAACGTTCACTGCGTCCCGAAGGAACGGTTCACTGACGGGCTGACCGTTGTGCGCGACGAGGAGAAAATGCAGTTGATGAATATGGAAAGCGTGCAGTTCGTTGGACCGGTTCTCGATGATCCAGTCCTCGACCGTGCCTTGTTTCACGACGATGTTGGGAACACCCGATTGCGGATCGAATACCTGTGGTGTCTGGCCGTCGACAGTAATGTAAAACTCGGTCGCACTGTTGGGGTTGTTGGGATCCAGAAGTTTCTCGGAGAAGTAAAGCCGGCGCGTACGCACCGGAAGCACGCTTCCCAGCCATGGCAGCGAAGGAGGGGGAAGTGGCTTGGGCGAAGCCGACAGTGTCGATTGCGGCTCGGGCGCGTCTTTCGAAACGTCGATCTTCGCGATCATCCGGTTAGGGTCGTTCTCGCCGCCGGCACCGGTATCCACAGTTCGAGTAACCAGAAGCGCCGAGGCTCCGATGGGCGGACCTTTTACGATGAATTCCACCCTTCCCGCCGGCGGCACACCCAGATGCATCTGCCAGTCAATAAAGTCCCCAATCATCCCGCTCTGGTTCAGAGGAACTCCATCGAGAGCCACAAGGCCGAGCTTCTGCGGTGTGTGACCGAACAAGACTTCGAGATTGAGATATGTAATTCCTGACGCGTTGAGTACTCGCCAAAGTTGCTGCTCTTCCGGCTTCATTTCGATCACCGCCGGGGTGTAGTCGGGGTAAGGAACAGGCACAAAATTGACGGAGAGATCTTTCGCCGGCTTACCGAACCCTGTGCCGTTATTGGCAGCATCTCCATCCCGCTCGATCAAATTTCTGGGCACCACAGGTTCTGACTTGGAGGGCGGCGCATTGGGGTTCAGCAGGTCTTGGTCGCGAATCACGATCACTCTTTCCGGCAAGCCCGCTACTTCCTTGTTTGCGCGCTCGATTCCCTCGACGATGAGTGCGCCGGAAGCGCCGCCAAGGACCTCCTGCTTGGTAAAACCATGAATGTGAGGGTGATACCAGTAAAGGCCGGGCGGCTCGTTCTCTGGAATACGGAACCGATATTCGAAGGGCTGGTCGCCGGGTTGGATCGAAGTCTTGAGGACGTCATCCTGGTGGCAAACCGGCGGAATCGTCAGCCCATGAAAATGCAGATTGGTGGATGTATTCGACATTTGCCCGCTGGTGCAGGGGTCCGTGTTTTTCTCCGAGGCGGCGTGCATGTGATGCGAACCCGCCACGGCCATGTCTGCACCGAAATCCTTTAGGCTATTCTTGAGCTTTAAGATCACCAGATCGCCTGGATTCACCCGCAGATTCGGCGACTCCTTGCCGTTCTTGTCGAGATAGCAATAACGAACTGATCCGTCGCTCTGCCTCGCGTTCTCGATGGTCAGGTCGACCTTCAATACGCCGTTATGGCTGCGAAGGTCTTCGGGTTCGGTCACCACGCTGCCGGGGGCTGGACGCGAGCAAACATCGGGCGCATTCTGCCCGAACAATGCTGCCTGTGCGCCAACGAAGCACAGCCAGAAAAGTGCAATGAGAACGACACGGAAATTCTTCAGCATCTGTGCGATTTAATAGCGATCGTACGGCGACTGAAATCCAGCGAGATGGTTGCGTCTTATCAGTTCGTCAGAACAACGTGGGATCACAAACTCTGGCCGATCTGTCCCGCGGCGCCGCGCAAAGCGCAGCTCAAACTAGTGCGTTGCAGCCTTCGATGGGAGTAAGGTAACGAGGATGCTGTTAAAAACGTGTGACTCAAGGATTAATATTGGGTGAAAAGAAATCCACAGCACCCAAAACTATCTACTGGATTCTCCCTATGGATATGTGAATTCGAGTCAGTAACGCAGCCTGGTCAGGGAGTCGCTGTAAGGAGCTTTTGGATGGTACGGTCTTGAACAACGTTGCAAGTATGCAACAGCGCCATGGAG
>JASIEN010000584.1 GCA_030045935.1 Candidatus Sulfotelmatobacter sp. | reverse complement strand
GCCCAACAGAAACCGATTCGCAAGGATTCGAAGGGCAAATTGACCATCGGCGCCAAGAGAAAAACTACGTACAGCGGATATGCGAACGCCTGCTGGTCCTTAGGATCGTTTGCCCGCGCCGGGTCGAGCGCACGCCCGTAATAACCTTCCTGAATTTCCTTCGTAACATCGCCGGCATAGGGGTCACGATGATGAATCAGCACCTCCCGCGCACCCAGCCAGCGTGGATAAAGATCGGAAAGATTGCCCCGGGGCCGATCGTGCGCGGCGGCATCGGCATTTTGATAGGCAACCAGGATGTGATCGACGTAGAACCACATGCTACAGGCGGCGAAGATGGAAATCAGCAGAGACAGGCTCTCTCGCAGGCGCGGTGCCATGGACATGGGTATGTGCGCTCTCATGTTACAACCGATGGGCGACTTGTCTGCTTGGTGTCTCGCATCAGTTACCGTAGTGTGCAAGAAACTTCACCTTTCGGTAGGTTTGGCGAGTATTATGATGCTCATAGAGAACTCCCCCGCGGACAGTGGCAAAGGTGTGAGTCCTGAGGCCTTTTGGGGGCCTTTGATCTACCTGTAGGTTTGATTTCGAAATTGAAGTTTAACGCCTTTTATCGCTGATAAAAGGCTGGCTTTCGAGGTGTGTGTTGTACTTAGGAGGCGGATAACGATGCGGCATTTTCGAAGATTATGGCAGGAAGACGAGGGTCAGGACATAGCCGAATATGCGGTGATGCTGGCCGTCATCCTGGTGATTGTGGTGGGCACGGTCCGGCTAATTGGCAACAACGCGAACACGGTGTTCTCCCAGGTTGCCAGCGCGATTCAGTAATAGAATTTGTGGGCGCCGGGCGCGGCAATTCGGATTCGTTCGCCGCAGCTGGAAATTTGTCTGCCCGTGCTGATGGAGCATTATGAACCGCAGTCGTCTATTGATGGTCGGAGCCCTGGCGCTGGCGCTTGGCGCCATGGTCAGCCTCATGGTCTACAAGAACCTGCAAGCCAAGGGTTCGAACAGTACGCCTGGCGTTGATGTCCTGGTTGCGGCCGCCGATATTCAGGTGGGAGCGCGCATCGAAGATCGCGACCTGCGGGTCGCCAGATTCCCGGCGGGTGGGCTTCCAGCAGGGGTTTTCGCAAGGAGGTCTCAAGTGCTGGGCCGCGGCGTAATTATTCCCATCAATAGGGGAGAATTCATTCTGCCCAGCAAGCTGGCTCCTGAAAACGCCGGCGCAGGCCTGCCGGCACTGATTCCGCCGGGCATGCGGGCAGTTTCTGTCCGCGTCAACGAAGTGGTTTCTGTGGCCGGATTTGTGGGTCCGGGGACCCGGGTCGATGTGTTGCTGACGGGCACGCCTGCGGGCGGTTCTGAGACACAGACCACCACGGTTCTCCAGAATGTCGCGGTAATCGCTTCCGGCCACACACTGGAGCGCAGTGCCTCCGGCGAGGCGCAGAACACGCCCGTGATCACATTGTTGACTTCGCCCGAAGACGCGGAGCGCTTGACACTGGCAAGTTCTGAGGGCAAAATTCAGCTCTCGTTGCGCAATCCGCTCGATACCCATGAGGATCCTGTCGATGCTGCCAGTGCGAAAGCTCTGTACAAGGGCGTAATATCAGCGGCACCGCACCCGGTGGTTCATGCCGCCAAGCAACCAAAAATTGAAAAACCGACACCCGCTCCGTCGGTACTCAGCGTCGAGGTCTATCAGGGTGATAAGAAACCGGACGTAGTGAAATTTCCGGAGCAGGGCGGTGAACAACCGCAGTAGGCAGGTGGAAGGCACGGCCGGCTCGTGTAGCTGATTGTCAGGTTCCCCTCAACTGGAGAAAAGTGGCAGGATGAAGTTGCGTATCACGGTTCTTGCAGCGTTCGCGCTGGCGCTTGCAACCCAGGCTTATGGGCTCCGGCGCTTTTCCTCCGTCGATCCGTTATCGCAGCAGTCTACGTCGCCGCAGGAACCTGTTCCTGCCGCGGCCGGCCAGGCTACTTTGCCGCCCCAAGCGCAAGGTGCAGCGCCCCTGCGGGTGATGGTCGACAAGTCTCTTCTGATCAATACAACCGAGCGCCTCAAACGCATTTCCGTCACTGACCCCAATGTCGCCTACGCCACCGTAATTACCCCAACACAAATTCTGGTCCATGGGCGCGCACCGGGCGAGGTTTCGCTCCTCATCTGGGACGAAAATGAGCGTTCCCGCAGCTTTGATCTGCGGGTAGATGTGGATGTCAGCGCCTGCGCGGATGAAGAACGCCGTGTATTCCCAGACGAGCAGATTACCGTAACGCCCTCGCGTTCGGCGATCGTTCTCTCCGGCCACGTCAGTACTGAAGATGTGGCCAAACGCGCTGGAGAGCTGGCCAGCGCGTACTCGAAAAACGTGATCAATGTGCTGACGTTTGGCCCGGTAGGGGCGCAGGAAGTTCTGCTCGAGGTGAAGTTCGCCGAGGTCGATCGCAGCGCCATCACCCAGCTGGGCGCGAATGTGTTTTCTACGGGCGCAGCCAACACGATTGGAACCACAACAACGAGTCAGTTCGGCGGGTTTGGACCTCAGAACCTGTCTAGCACCACCGGGCAAACGGGACCTTTCACCGCCAATCAAACGATCAGTAACGTTCTGAACTTGTTCCTTTTCCGTCCCGACATTCATATGGGTGCGGTGATCGAAGCCCTGCAAACCAAGAACCTGTTGCAGATTCTGGCCGAGCCCAATCTGATCGCGGTCAATGGAAAGAAAGCCAGCTTCCTTGCGGGCGGACAATTTCCTTTCCCCATAGTGCAGCCGGGGCAGGGATTCACGGCCGTTACAATCTCATTCAAAGAATTTGGCGTGAAGCTGGACTTCACTCCTGTAATCATGCCCAACGGCAACATTCATTTGACGGTTGCGCCAGAAGTAAGCACGCTCGATTATGCCGACGCCCTGACGATTTCCGGCTTCACTGTTCCGGCGTTAAGCACACGCAAAGCGGAGACCGAATTTGAATTGCGCGATGGCCAGAGTTTTGTGATCGCAGGCTTGCTCGATAATCGCGTGACCGATGTCTGGAACAAGATTCCGGGACTGGCAGACATTCCAATCCTGGGTAATTTTTTCAAGAGCAAGAGCATTCAAAAAAGCAATTCGGAGTTGATGGTGCTGTGCACGGCACATTTGATGTCCCCTAATAACACACAGCCCCCTGGGCCGAAGAATCCACAGCCCTTCATCGACAATGACAAATTCGACGGAAAGAAGCCGTCGGGCAAGTAAGTGATTTCAAGCAGTAGAGTATGCCAGAACTTTCAGTCGTAATCGTAGCCACTGACAACGAGCAGCGCACCGTATTGCAGGTGTTGGTGGATGGAACCAGCGTAGCCCGGACGGCTCATACGTGCGCCAGTTTTCCGGTGGCGGTTTCCGATCCCGTGACGCGGCGTGTACGGGCGGCGAATCCCGAGGTTCTGATGGTCGATATTCCGGGCGATAACCCCGCTCCGGCAATGCGGGCCATTGAACTGCTGCATCAGGAGCTTCCTGAGTGCGCGGTATTCGCTATTGGAAATCTCAACCAGCCGCAGGTAATCGTCAACGCCATGCGCGCCGGGGCGCGGGAATTCATCGAGCGTCCCACCACCACCACTGATCTTCTGGAGGCTTTTGTTCGGCTCACTACCGCTCAGCGGCGGGTGCAGAAAGAAGGTGTCCGCGGCAAGGTCTTCACGGTTGTGAATGCCAAAGGTGGTAGTGGATCCACGACGGTGGCGGTAAACCTCGCGCTGGCTCTGCAATCGGCGCACGGCAACACGGCGCTTGTAGATCTTGCACCGCTAGGTCACGCGGCGTTGCACCTAAACCTGAAACCATTGTTCAATTTGACCGATGCCACGCGCAACCTGCACCGCATGGACAGCTCGTTGCTGGAAAGTTTTATGACGCGGCATTCCGGAGGCCTGCAACTGCTGGCGGGAAGCAATGTGCCGGCAGCGATCGAACCCTCGACCACCGAGTTCGTCCGCCTGTTTGACATGCTGGCCGCGCATTATCGCTATGTTGTGGTCGACAATTCCTCGCGGCTCGACGCCGTCAGCCGCCTGGTGGCCAATTTGTCGGAATGCGTTTTGCTGGTGGCCTGCACCGACGTAGCCTCATTGTGGAGCGCGGCGCGCGTGCAACAATATCTGGGAGAGAGCGGCGGCCGCGAACGCCTGCGCCTGGTGCTGAATCGCTTTCGCAAGGTCCCGGGCTTTAGCGAAGCGGAGGCGGAAAATGCTGCCGGGGTGAAATTGCTGTGGCGGGTTCCGAACCAGTATTTCGCAATTTCCTCCTCCATTGATCGCGGCACCCCGGTAATGGAGCAGAGCCACACGGACATCGCCCGTTGTTTTGCTGGGCTGGCGAATGAACTTACGCGCGACGATGTAAATGTAAAGCGGGAAGCCTGGTCTCTGTTCAAGACGGTATAAGGTTTTATGGCCAATCTGCAAACATTCGAGCACAGCGAGTATCAGCAGGTAAAAGCTGATCTGCACCGCAAGATTCTCGACCGGCTCGATCTCGAGAAACTCGGGCGTTCCAACGGTGATTCCGCGCGCGAAGAAGTTCTGGCGCTGATTCGCAGTTCGGTTAACAGCGAAGTTGTACCACTCAGTTTTGCCGAACGCGAGCGCTTATCGCGCGAAATTCTCGATGAAATTTTCGGCCTGGGTCCGCTCGAGCCTTTGCTCAAGGACC
This sequence comes from Candidatus Sulfotelmatobacter sp., assembly GCA_030045935.1. GTDB lineage: Bacteria > Acidobacteriota > Terriglobia > Terriglobales > Acidobacteriaceae > Sulfotelmatobacter. Next base: position 5,300 of record JASIEN010000584.1, on the reverse strand, counting down.
AGACGGTTTCCGATATCCTGGTGAACCGCTTCGACCGGGTTTACATCGAGCGAGCGGGAAAACTGGAGCTGACCGGGTTGTCATTCAAGGACAATCAGCATCTCATGCAGATCATCGAGCGCATTGTGTCGCGTGTAGGCCGACGCGTGGATGAATCGTCGCCGATGGTCGATGCTCGCCTGGCCGATGGCTCCCGTGTAAACGCGATCATCCCGCCGTTGGCGCTGGATGGTGCATGTCTTTCCATTCGCCGTTTCGGGCGTGACCCGGTCACAGCCCGCAACATGATCGAAAACCATACGCTCACCGAGGCCATGCTCGAACTTCTTTCCACCATGGTTAAGGGACGGCTGAATCTGCTGATTTCAGGCGGAACCGGCGCCGGCAAAACGACATTGCTGAACGTCCTTTCGGGTTACATTCCCAACTCGGAGCGCATTGTCACGATCGAAGACGCCGCCGAACTGCAGTTGAAACAGGAGCATGTGGTCCGTCTGGAGACCCGTCCCCCGAACATCGAAGGAAAGGGCGCAGTTCGCCAAAGGCAACTGGTGATCAACAGCTTGCGTATGCGTCCCGACCGCATTGTGGAAGGCGAGGTGCGCGGCGAAGAAGCTTTCGATATGTTGCAGGCTATGAACACCGGCCACGAGGGTTCGCTGACTACCGTTCACGCCAATTCCGTGCGCGACGCGCTCGCACGGGTAGAAAACATGGTTTCGATGGCGAATCTCAATATTCCCGAGCGGGCAGTCCGCCAGCAGATTTCTTCCGCCATCCATGCCGTGGTTCAGGTCGCGCGCATGTCGGATGGCACCCGCAAAGTGATTTCCATTTCCGAAGTCACGGGGATGGAGGGCGAGGTTATTGCCATGCAGGATATTTTCGTATTTGAGCGGCGTGGCGTCGACGACACGGGCAAGGTGCGCGGCACCTTCCGCGCCACCGGCATTCGGCCCCACTTCGCGCAGCGTCTGGCGACTTACGGCGCCCGACTGCGCGGGGCCTTATTTGAGTCGAAAACGGAAATCTGATCCGGAATTTAGCGAGAAAGGAATTCGCACGTTAGTGCCGTTCAATCAAAAGCGAACGAATGAATGAATCGGCGCAGTAACAGAAACTAGGAAGTGTTTCTTGCCCGCACTTATCGCTATTCTCGTTTTCGCCGTGGTTGCCCTCGCCGTCTTTGCGGTGGGCTCGCTGATCGATCAGCGTAGCGCGCAGGCCCGTCTGATCAAAGACCGCCTGGCGGCAGCAGACAAAGCTCCGCAGCCCGAAGTCAACGAAGAATTCGCTCTTTTGCGCGATGAGCAGCTCAGCAAAATTCCAGCGTTCGATAGCCTGCTTCGCCGCTCTGAGCGAATCACTGCCATGCAGGATTCCATCCTGCAGGCTGGATTGAAACTACGCGCCGGCAACTTCCTGATCCTGTGTGTGGCTTGCAGTTTAGTGGCGGGATTTGTAGGTTTCTACCTAAGCAGGAATTTTGCCATCACTTGGGTGTCTGTACTCATCGGGGGCTTTCTGCCGTACGCTTTCGTCTCCTACCAGCGCCGAAAACGTTTCGAAAAAATCGAAGAACTTTTTCCGGAGGCCATCGACACCATGGCCCGCGCGGTCCGGGCTGGTCATGCCTTCACTACAGCTCTGGAAATGATTGCCAACGAAGTTGCGGAGCCGCTGGCCGGCGAGTTTCGCCAGCTCTATGAAGAGCAGAAACTCGGTATGCCGGTCCGCGATGCTCTGATGAACCTGACCGAACGCGTGCCGCTGATGGATGTGAAATTTTTCGTCACCGCCGTCATGCTACAGCGCGAAACCGGCGGCAACATCGCCGAGATTCTCGGTAATCTCTCGAGCGTGATTCGCGAGCGCTTCAAGATTCAGCGGCAGGTGCGGGTTTACACGGCCCAAGGCCGGATGACCATGGCCTTGCTTATGGCGATGCCGCCGACGGTAGTAGCAATTCTTTCGACGTTCAGCCCTGAGTTCGTGCGCCCGTTGTTTCATGACCCCATCGGGCATTCCTTGCTGGCAGCCAGCATTGCGCTGCAGACTTTCGGCTATTTCGTGATCCGCCGAATCATCAGGATTGAGGTATAAGATGCCGGCGATTGTTTTCACTATCGTCGTGTTCGTGACAGTCGTGGTGGTGGTGTTCGCATTCGGCGCGGCGCTGGTCACGCCCAGTTCGGTTCTGGGGGCCCGCCTGCGTGCTCTGGCTACCCAGCCGCTGCAAGCTCGTGAAAAACCGGCAGCGAGGATGAAAGAGAAGCTGGAGCAGGCACTCGACCCGCTCAGCAAAGCCATTCCGCTGTCGCCTACTGATGTTTCACGCACCCGAGCGTGGCTGATTCAGGCGGGACTGCGGGAATCACGTCACGTTAGTTATTACTTCGGAGCACGGCTGTTGTTCGCGTTCCTGGCCTTTGTTTTCATGGTTCTTTCGCCTTGGGCATCGAACCTCTCCCTGATGGTCAGCGTGCCCGCACTGGGGTTTTTCCTGCCGCGTATGTTTTTGAAAAGGATGATCAGAAACCGCCAACAGCGCATCCGGCTTGCGCTGCCGGATGCGCTGGATCTTACCGTGATTTGCGTGGAGGCTGGTTTGGCGCTTGATCAGGCTTTGCAGCGCGTCGGCAAAGACTTGCAGCACGCTCATCCCGACCTGAGTGACGAATTCCACCTGGTGAACCTCGAAATGCGAGCCGGAAAGCCGCGCGCTGAGGCTCTCCGCAATCTCGTCGACCGCACCGGGGTTGACGACATTCGGGCACTGGTTGGTACGCTGATCCAGACCGACCGTTTCGGCACCAGCATAGCCCAAGCGCTGCGGGTTCACTCCGATTCGTTGCGCACCTCTCGACGGCAACGCGCTGAAGAACAAGCTGCGAAAACAACGATAAAAATGGTCCCGCCGCTAGTCGTATTCATTTTGGTCCCATTCTTGTTCGTCACTGTCGGCCCAGCTCTGATTCAGGCCTATCACTCGCTGGTGGGGAAGTAAGATTAAAAGATCTAATCTGAACGACCGGTTGCGTGAAAGCCTGAAGTAGAATCGGCAGCGAATGCTGAGCCCCCGCGCCCAAGCCTTTAATCTTACCCGTCAGGTTTGCCTCGCCACGGATGTGGCAATTGCTGACACGCACTGGTCCCGCCTGCGCGGTCTGATCGGGATCGGCGCGAATGACTTTAGTAATGGTAAGGGTCTCTGGATTCGGCCGTGCCGCGGAGTTCATACTCTAGCTATGCGCTTCCCGATTGATGTGGTTTATTTGGACCGCGCAGGAAATGTCGTGCATCTTGAACACATTCTTCGTCCATGGCGTTTCTCCCCTATACGCATGAACGCAGCCTCGGTGCTGGAACTGCCCAGCCAGACGTTGACCAAAACAAAAACTGCCCTGGGCGATTGCATTGAGGTCACAATGAAGTAAAATGAAGCTACTTTTTTAATCCCCCTCCGTGTCAGCAACCTAGGCTTTTGTCCCCAATTGACGCCGTCGCTCCAACTCGAGGAAGTGAAAGTCGTCGAGAAGATTGTCGAACTTGGCGATGCGCCCAGACTGCTGGTGGAATGGTCGCCTCGGTGGGAGGGCTTTGTAACTTCGATTGGCCCGGCCCTGGCTCGGTCGGCTCCCCGGCTGGCGGGCGAAGCACCTCACGGAAGCGTCCCTTACAAGAAGATTACACTCTCTTTTTTGTTGCAGGCGTTCGTGGCCTTTGCGTTCGCCATTCTGCCGCATGAGATTCAGCAGCTTCGTCCTTATGCCCCGCCGAAGCTCAAACCTTACGAAATAATTTATTTCTCGGGGGATGAACTACCGCGCACAGAGGATCTAGGCGGTTCTTCCTCGGGCGCCAGCGGGCGCGCGGGAGGGCAAGAAGCCCGCCATCGCACACAGACGATTCGCGTGGCACGTGGCGGTTCGCTCGCGCCGCGGATTGTGGATGCGCCCGATCTCAAGATTCCCGCCTCTGATGAAGCGGTCGCGAATCTTCTGGCATTCAAGTCTGCGCCGGTGCAACCAATTCCGGGGGCTCCGTCGGCCGATGGTCTGCGTTCCTCTCTGAGGTCGAGCAGCCTGCCTGCTGATGTGATCGCGCCGGTGCCCGGAGTTGCGCGCGACCTCGCGGGTGATCGCTCGCGGGCAACCATCTCGCTGGGTTCGGTTGTGCCACCACCCCCCGGCGTCGCCTTGCAAGGTGCTCGAACGTTTCCTGCGGTGAATGCTGCAGTCGTCCCCCCAGCCCCAATTGCGAAATCGGAGCACACACTGTATATGCCCGTGCTTGATCCGTCAGTAATCGCACCGTCACCAAATGCGGCACGGGACCGCGTCCGAGTTGCTCCGTCTGTGGAAGCAAGCGTGATTGCTCCCGCACCCGCAGCGGTCGGAGACAATCAGGTACGTTCGGTCCCCGCTCTTCAGACGAATATCATCTCCCCGGCGCCGGCTGCGGAGGGGCGTGAAGTTGCGCCGTCGCGAGTGCGCATGGCGGATCCTTCAGTTGTGCCCCCTCCTGTTTCAGCGCCTGAGCGGGATGGCAGTCGGACTGCGAAGCTCAGTTTGCCCGCGCCAGCGGTGATCACGCCGCCACCCTCGGCTGATTCCACGCACGATTTGCGCCGGCTGGAAAGCGGCACACTGGTCGGCGGTTCGGCGAATGTTATTCCGCCACCGCCTGCGGCAACCAGTAACCCATCTTTTCTTAGCAGCGTAATTGGAAAGATTTTCGGGACGCAGGACGCGGTGCCGCCCGCGCCAGCGGTTTCCTCGCAACCTGCCGCGGGAAATTCCCGTGGAAGCGCGACGCTGGCGGCTAATGTGATTCCACCTCCTCCCGCCGCCGGGGCTGTTGCTAGCGCGTCTTCGGGGAACGCGCGCCACAGTTCGCTGGACACAAATGTCATCCCGCCACCGCCGAGCGCAGGCAGTTCCAACCAGAGAATGGGAGGGAACGGCCGAACGGTGCCGCTTCAGGCAAATGTGGTTCCTCCACCCCCTTCGGTTGCCACTTCTGATTCCAAAGCTTCGAGCGAAGGGCGCGGAATTTCCAATGGCACGCTGCTGGCCAGCAACGTTGTTCCGCCTCCGCCAAGTCTGTCTTCAGCGACCTCGGGCTCCGGCAGAAAGGGAATGGGAGTTGGTTCTGGCGGTCTCGCGGCTGCTGCCGCTCCCCCGAAAGCTTCGACCACCAGGGACGAAAGCTCCGGAGTCGTAGTTTCATCAAATCCTGGTTCAAAGGTCGGATTGCCTGGAAACGCAGGCAAAGGCTCGCTTGCGCTTTCTCCCTCT
>JASIEN010000583.1 GCA_030045935.1 Candidatus Sulfotelmatobacter sp. | reverse complement strand
CGCGCCTATGGAGTTGAACGTCTCAGCTTTGGCCGCGAGTATCTGATTCCCACAGTGTTCGATTCCCGTGTGCTGGTGTGGGAAGCTTCGGCCGTCGCCCAAGCCGCCATGCGCACGGGAGTAGCGCGAGAGAAGGTCGATATCGCCACTTACCGCGAGCAACTCGAACGCCGTCTCGGCAAAGCGCACGAAGTTTCGCGCACCATGATTCACAAGGCACAGGCGCAGCCGAAACTGGTCGTCTTCCCCGAAGGCGAGAACGAAAAAATCCTGCGAGCCAGCCACGTTCTGGTGGAAGAAAAAATTGCCAAACCAATTCTGTTGGGCGATGAAGGCATCATCCGCGCCACGGCAGAGGAATTAGCGCTGAACCTGGAGGGGGTCACAATTGTGAATCCCACCACGTCCAGCCTGCGGGAAAACTACATTCAAGAGCTCTTCCGCCTGCGGCAACGCAAAGGAGTAACCCTGAGCGAGGCACGCACACTCATCAACGACTTTAATGTCTTTGGATCGATGATGGTCCGCGTAGGCGACGCCGATGCGCTGGTTTCAGGCGTCAGCCAGCATTTCCCTGATACCATTCGACCGGCCTTGCAGATCGTGCGAATGCGCGAGGGGCTGCACCGCGTCTCCGGGTGCTATGTGATCATCACGCGCAAGGGCGAGGTTTATTTCCTGGCCGATACCAGTGTGAACATTGAACCCACGGCCGAAGACCTGGTCGAGATCGCGCTCTGCACGGCGCAAATGGCGCGGCGGTTCAACGTTACGCCACGCGTGGCGATGCTGTCGTTCGCCAGCTTCGGCAGTGTCGATCATCCCATCTGCCGCAAGGTGCGGAAGGCGGTCCAGTTGCTGCGCTATGCCGAGCCGACGCTGATTGTGGATGGCGAAATCACCGCTGATGACGCTTTGTCGCCGGATGTGATCGAGGAATCGTATCCCTTCAGCAGCCTAAAAGGCGGTGCGAATGTTCTTATCTTTCCTGATCTTGCCTCTGCCAATACGGCTTACAAACTGCTGGCGAAGATCGGAGAAGCGGAAACGATCGGTCCCATCTTGATGGGCATGAGTCGTCCGGTGCACGTGCTACTGAGAACTGCGCAGGTGGAGGACATAGTCGCTGTGGCAGCAATTGCGGTCGTGGATGCACAGGAAAACGGCACATACATTCAGCTCCGCCAGCCTGAGACGGTAGCCGTGGGCTGATGCCAGCACTGGAGGCTCGAACAGGAAGGTATCGTGTCTACTATATGGAGTTCGCGGTATGGATTGTGCGCCCAGCGCATCAAAGGCTCGACCATCCGTGAGCTTTTGAAGATCACGCAGCGTCCGGAAGTGATTTCTTTTGGTGGCGGGCTTCCCGCGCCCGACGTGTTTCCCGTAAAACGCTTCGAAGAGGCCTGTCACTCCGTGCTCGAACAGCACGGAGCGCAGGCCCTGCAGTACGGCCCAACCGAAGGCTACGAGCCCTTGCGCGAAATGATCGCCAGGAACCTGGCACGATATGGCATTCTGGCGCATGCAGAGAACGTGCTGATCACCGCCGGCTCCCAGCAGGCGCTTGATCTCATCGGCAAATTGCTGGTCGATTCCGGCGACCGCGTACTGGTTGAAGCGCCCAGTTATCTGGGTGCTTTACAAGCCTTCGGGGTTTATGGTGCGGAGTTTATTTCTGTCCCGCTCGATGATGATGGCCTGCGTACCGATCAGCTTGAAAGCGCGCTAGGGCAGAAGCCGAAATTCATCTACATCCTGCCGAATTTTCAAAATCCGGCAGGAGTGACTTTATCCGAAGCCCGCCGGCGCCAGCTCATCTTCCTAGCCGAGCGCTATGGCATCCCCATCGTGGAAGATGATCCCTATGGACAATTGCGTTTCGAAGGTGACCACCTCAGCCCGCTGGTTGTTCTCGATCATGAGACTCTGCGCGACACAGCTTTTAGACTGGGTAACGTCATCTACCTGAGCACCTTCTCGAAGACGCTTGCGCCCGGAATCCGCCTGGCGTGGATCGTGGCGCCCGTGGAGGTAATTGGCAAGCTGGTGCTGCTCAAGCAAGCCGCCGACCTCCATACCGCAACCTTCAATCAGATGGTCGCCTACGAAGTTGCCAAGGATGGCTTTCTCGATCAGCACGTCAAACTCATCCGCCAGGTCTATCGGGAACGGCGAGATGTCATGCTGAACGCGCTGGCCGATTTGTTTCCCGGCGAAGTGACTTGGACTCACCCGCAAGGCGGGCTGTTTCTGTGGATCACGTTGCCGGAAGGCACGGACTGCCGCGCGCTGTTCCGGACGGCATTGGCCGAGGACGTAGCTTTTGTCCCCGGCGACTGTTTCTACGCCGACAATGCCTCCGAAGGCTGCCGCCACATGAGGCTGAACTTTTCGTACTCGGAGCCGGAGCAGATTCGTGAAGGCATCCGCCGCCTTTCGCTGGCAGTGAAGATGCACGTACGCTCGGCGCACGCACCTGCGGGTGTCGCGGCACGAACCGATAAGTAAAAATCCGGTGCATCCTCGCGATCAGACTGGTTTAATTTTGTGACGGCCGTCACAGGTTCCTGTGCTCCCGGCCATAGCTGGTTCCACGGCCACGACAGAAAATAATCAGTTAAAGGGAGCAGCGATGGCCTTAGCCGCCGCGCGGCAGACGCCCGAGCGCGTACACCGTGGCGGGACCCGGATACGGCCTGTAGTGCGCTGCGTGGGTGAAAGCATGTCGTGGGAAACAGAGTACAAAAACAAGCTGCAAACTGCGGATGAGGCGTTGCGCTGCGTCGAATCGGGCATGCGCGTCTACATTCAACCGGGCTGCGCCGAGCCGGAGACGCTGGTCGAAGCCCTTATGCGGCGGGGCCCGTTTGTGCATGATGTCGAAATCGTGCACATGATGACCATGGGAGTGGCTCCGTACGTGGCTCCCGAAATGGCCGGCCATTTTCGTCATAACGCCATGTTCATCGGCCCGAATGTGCGTGAGGCGATCAACGACGGGCGCGCTGATTACACACCAATTTACTTGAGCGAAATTGAGGGATTGTTCGAAAGTGGCGCTATGCGGATTGATGTTGCCCTGCTGCAACTTTCTCCGCCGGATTCTCATGGGTTTTGCAGCTTCGGCGTGGGTGTCGATACCTCACTGACCGCGGCCAAGTGCGCGCGCTATGTCATTGCGCAGATCAACGATCAGATGCCGCGCACCTACGGAGACAGCTTTATCCATGTAAGCGAATTGGGCGCGGTGGTGGATTCGTCTCGTCCACTCTGTGCGGTAAAAAAAGAACCTGTGAGCAAAATGCAAGAGGCAATTGCCCGGAACGTTGCTGGATTAATTGAGGATGGCGCCGTCATTCAGACCGGTATTGGTGGAATTCCGGAAGCCGTGCTGCCACTTATCAAGGACCGCAAAGACCTCGGGGTTCACAGTGAACTTGTTTCCGACGGCGTGATTCCGTTGATCGAAGCCGGTGTTATCACCGGCGCGCAGAAGAATTTCAAGCCCCGAAAAATCATCCTCGGTTTCGCTTTGGGCACGAAACGGTTGTTTGATTTTGTAGACAATAATCCCATTTTCGAGTTTCGCCCCACCGCTTACACCAACGATCCCGCACGCATCGGCCTGAATGACAACATGGTTGCTATCAACTCGGCGCTGGAAATCGATCTTACAGGCCAGGTCTGCTCGGATTCGCTTGGCAGTAAGTTCTACAGCGGCATAGGCGGGCAGGTCGACTTTCTACGCGGGGCTTCGCGCTCCAAGGGGGGCAAGCCGATCATCGCGATTTCATCGACGGCAAAACATGGCACGATCTCAAGAATCGTGCCCACCCTCAGCCCGGGAGCGGGAGTAGTTACTTCGCGCGGGCTCATTCGTTACGTGGTCACCGAATATGGAGTTGCCTATCTGCACGGCAAGACGATTCGCGAGCGGGCGCAGGCATTAATCAACATCGCTCATCCC
>JASIEN010000582.1 GCA_030045935.1 Candidatus Sulfotelmatobacter sp. | reverse complement strand
AGCCACACACTGCCGTCGCTGTGCAGCATAGCGCGTCCGGAGTCCTGCGGCAGAACCGCCACGGGTAACACGACGACCATCATGCCGCAAACGAATTTGCGCCACTGAAGCGACAGACCTCGCCCCTCCGCACTGGACTTCTGAGATCAGAATAGCTCGCTAAGTCATTGAAAACTATTCACCTTTGTGGTGACCTGGCTTGGGGGGGAAACTTAAACCGCAATGGTTCGGTGAGAAAGGCACGGTGAATTGAGCGAACCAATAAAGCGGTGGGCCGTGCAAGATAGGGATTCTCCCGTGCTAGGCGCGGGCGAAGTCAATGAACCCATGCTGGATATCGGTGCGAATCAGCTTGACCTTCAGCCGGTCGCCCACATCGAGGCCTTTCTGCCCTTGCGCTAGCAGGCCTTCAACGTGGAGCTGCAGGGCGCGCACGAATGTTCCGTGCGGCGTGACCCCCGTGACCATGGCATCAAATATCGCCCCGATGCGGCGCTGGAGGGTCGCGGCGGCGATCCGTTTCGACATATCGCGCTCGACCTTGCGCGCGGCTTTTTCTTTTTGCGTGCAATTGGCGGCGATGGCTGTAAGTTCGCTGTCGGAGAATGGATTCGGTTTTCCGGCGAGCTCGGCTTTGACAATGCGCTGGCTCACGATATCGGCGAAGCGGCGGTTGGGGGCAGTCGAATGGGTATAGTCCTGCACGGCCAGGCCGAAGTGTCCCGGCGCCGCTTCGCCCGGACGCTCCAGCACATATTCGCCCGGGCCAATCAGTTTTATGACCGCAAGCGATAGATCGGCAAAATGATCAGCATCGGCCGCGCGGCGCCGCATCAGGAATTCGCTGAGAGCTTTGGAATCGGGGTCGGGTGGAAGTTTGTCGCCGAGATCGGCTGCCAGTTGTACGATTCGGTCCCAGCGCTCGGGAGTCTTCACGACCCGGCGCAGGGACGAAACTTTCTCGAGCCTGCGAGCCATGACTCCATTGGCCGCGACCATAAATTCTTCAATCAACTCCGTGGCTCGATTTTTCTGTTGTGGCACGAGGCCAATCACCTGGTCACCGTGCATGAGTGTCGTCATCTCACTGGTTTCGAGTTCAAGCGAACCTTTCTCATGGCGCAGCTGCTTTAGTTTTTGGGCGATTGCATCCTGCATTCGAAGTTGGTCCTGCAGGGCTGCGGAAGCGGCTACTTTTGCCGGGGCGCTGCCGGTGTTTTCCAGCCACGCGCCTACGGAGTTGTATTGCAGTTGCGCATGATTGCGAGTGAGTGCGCGGTAAGCGTTGTCGGCGCTCACATTGCCGGCTTGGTCGACAACGTACTCGATGATGACTGACAGACGGTCCTGATTTTCGAGCAGGGAAGTCTGGCCGGTGGAAAGCTGCTCGGGCAGCATGGGGAAATTTTTAACGCCTGCGTAAACTGTGGTGGTCTCTGAGGCGGCGTGAACATCGATCGGGGTGCCTTTGGCGACAAAAGTATCGATATCGGCGATGCCAACCATGATTTTTGCGTTGCCGTTCGGCAGAGGCTCGGCCACTTCAACCTGATCGAGATCGCGGGAAGTGTCGTTGTCAATCGACGACCAAAGAAGGTTACGCAGGTCGCGAATATCGCTGTTGGTGGCAATTCCCGAAGGTTGGGCGTGCAACTGATGCAATTGCTGCTGAACCTCCGTGGGGAAATCGGGATGAAAACCACGCGCCAGCATTACTTGCCGGGCAATGGATTGAAGATCGGGTGTGTTGGACATGCGGTGGGCAAATTCGAGATCAAAGCTATTCGGTAACCACCGCCTTTACCAAATTTCTTGGGCGGTCGACGTCATATCCTTTCTTGGTGGCGACGTGATAGGCGAAAAGTTGCAGGGGAATGACTTCGACAACAGGCAACAGCAATTCGGGCGCAGGAGGGACCTGGAACACGTCATCGGCAACATGTGCTGCTTCGCGGTCGCCTTTCGTAGTGACCGCAATCACGCGCCCATGGCGCGATTTAACTTCTTTCATCACATCCAGAGTGCGCTGGTAGCGCAGCACGGAATCAGGGTCGGTGTGGTCAAAGGTGGCCAGCACCACTACCGGCAAGTTTTCATCGACCAGGGCATTTGGGCCGTGCCTGAGCTCGCCCGCCGGGTAACCTTCGGCGTGGGCGTAGGAAGTTTCCTTAAGCTTCAGCGCGCCTTCACGGGCAATGGCATAATGCACGCCTCTTCCCAGATAGAGGAATTTCTCGGCGCGATAATGTTTGTCGCCATACTGCTCGGCCAATACATCCCACTCCCTTAAATTCACTTCGATGGCTTCGGGAAGCGCCAGCAAACGCTGCAGGTAGGAGCGCGTAACTTCAGACGTCATGCGGCCGCGCTTGCGTGCCAGAAACAAGGCCATCAGATAAAGGATAGTGAGCTGAGTGGTGAAGCTCTTGGTTGCCGGGATCGCCATTTCGGGCCCGGCGCCAGTGATCAACGCGGCGCTGGCTTCGCGAGGGATCGTGGCTTCGGCAACATTCGAAACCGCAATGGTTTTCACCCCGCGCGTCAGCGCTTCGCGCTGCGCCGCAATGGTATCTGCGGTTTCGCCGGATTGCGTAACTACCATCACGATCGGCTCGACCGCCGCGTGGGTCGAGCGGTAGCAGTATTCGCTGGCGTACTCCACATCAACGGCTACGCCCGAGAGATCTTCGATCATGATTTCGCCCGCCAGACCCGCGTGGCGGCTTGACCCGCTGGCGGCGATGATGAGCTTCTCGAAGGTCAACAACGAGCTTTCGATGGCATGCAGTTCGCCCGGGAAGATAATGTCGTTATCGAGATGTTGTTCGATCGTCTTCGCAATAGCGACCGGTTGTTCGTAGATCTCCCGGCGCATGGCATGAGAGAAGAAATTGGGATCGTTCGTAATCATGAATGGCTGGGGCGAGGGTAAATCATTTATGGGTGATCGGGCAAACTGAGTGCCGCGTTCCGAGTTGCAGGTCGGCGTTACGAGTTGTCAGTGCCCAGTATTCAGTACCCAGTACTTGGTACTTTCGGTCAAGGAAAGCGTTTGCTCTTGAAAACGCGCGAACTCGCATACACGCTCAACTGGGTACTGGATACTGAGTACCGGGTACTAGTTCCGCAGGAAATGCAGTTGAGACCCGGACACCGTGCCTGCTAAGATGCGCTGCATTTCTTCTTTGTGGAGGCTTGATGCGTTTTTGCGCCGAACTTTTTTTGATCGCAG
>JASIEN010000581.1 GCA_030045935.1 Candidatus Sulfotelmatobacter sp. | reverse complement strand
AGAATCGGAGGCAGAGAACGTGTTGCGCACTTCCTTGCGAGTCAAGTCGAACTGCTCTTTCAATGTGATCTGTTCCTGGGTGGGAGCTTGTATATCCATGTATCCGACTCGATTGCCCCAGGAGTCTCGCGCAAATCTGACGGCATAATCACCGGCCATCTGAAAGTTGCGGATCGTGGAATACTCATCCTCTTGTGGAACCGCAAACCATATCCGTACACTTCTGGCGCCGTGCGGCACTTTGATGGTGAACGCATTTTGAATATGAAAGGATGCTTGCTTTTGCGGTGTGGGACGGTCCGCGGGGAACGCTTTTGAGGAAATGGCGGATAAAGAAAGTATATACAGAACCCGCAGAACAAGAGTTTTCCTTAACAAGCAACACCTCAATTCTTGAGCACGAGCACGGCTATGCGTCCGTCTGAGTGAAACTCGCCGCCGGTCGCGGTCTTTGCGGTGGTTAGCGGGTCAGGCGGCAGGACGTGGTCACGTTGGACAACAAGTCCCGTTGCCGTGAGCGTGCCGTCTACGTACTCGCGCTCGCCATCGATGGCCGGGTCGATTTTGTGTGTTATGCCGTTGTTCCGCTGGTCGCGCTCGATCCCTATATCATGTGTAGCCGCCACACACCATAACGGGCGCCCCTCAATCTCGTAAGGCGATTTCCAAACGCGCAGATGATTGCGTGACATTGCTACCCTTACCGGCTCGGCATGCGCGAAACCATAATCTTGTGAGCGGCCGAACAAGTACAGGATGCTCATCGGCATAGTCAGGTAGTCTTTCTTCTCGAAGGTTTCTAAGGCGGCGTTCAACGCGCTCTCGCGCACAGTCTTATCCACCTGCACCCACCCCGCCGTCGTGAATGCCTTGACCACCTGGTCCTGTGTTCCCACGATCAAAACGTTCACCATATCGCCTGGCCTGCCGTTGGCGTCGGAAACACGACGCGGAATTTTACTCAGCAAGTCGGGCGTGATAGCTGGGATGCGGGTCTCGGCTGGACCACCGGCGCTGGCAGCGCCCGAGCCTTCAGCCAGAATGTTGATAGTTACGTGAAAACTACCTTGCGCCGTGGAAGCGTCGCTCTGGCTCTCATTGAGCCCGACGTACAGCCTTCCCGCCACCGGCGCGTCGTATTCTTTACCTTCTCCGATTAGAAATGCCTGTCCGTAGTCTCCCGAACCGACGCGCCCGATCAATGCGCCGTGGCCTGCGTCTGTCACGGCGTATTGATGGACGAGGTCGGCCCAATTTCGCGCCAGCCCGCCTGGGCCGAACGTTCCTGCAGTTTTCAGTTTTCCGGCGCCCGTTTGGTCGGCAGGATACGTTATCTGACCTGTTGCCGTAAAGCGTAATTTCGCGCCGGCCCGCAGGTCGATGTTGGTATCCACCCACTGTTTTGTTCCGGGCACATCGAACTGAACCGAATGACTGGCCTTTCCGCCTGCCCCTGCTTGCGCCTGCATTAGCGGCCCCGGGCAGATCATGGCCGCGATGCATGAGATGCATAACAGGAACGCCCTATCGACGGCGGTACCTCGGTCTCCAATTCTCATACGTTAGTTAGACAACAGTATTTCATATTAAGGATGATCCATCGCCCGCTGACAGGGCAATGCCATGCTTTCGGGGTTCGGGCCGATGGGCGCGCCGTCTGGAACCTTTGTGCATGGTGGTCGCCGCTTGTGTGCTGCGGCATCTCGCCAATGTTTATGGGCATCAAAGTAATGTTATTAATTTGGGTGAGTAGCCTATGCACGATTCGAAAGGCCGTAGTTTTGGGAAGTTCATAATCGCGCTGGCGGTTCTTCTTTTTCTTGCCGCTCAATTGCTGGCTCAGGAATACACGCCGCCCCCGCCTCCTCCACCACCCTCGCCGGACCAGAGTGCACCGCCTCCTCCGCAGCAGCCGCCAACACTTTCCCCAGCGCAACTGGATGACTTAGTTTCCAGGATTGCTCTCTACCCCGATCCTCTCCTGGCGCAGATTCTTACCGCTTCGACGTATTCGAACGATATCCCGCAGGCGGCCGATTGGGCCAATCAGCACAGCAATCTGCACGGGCAAGCGCTGGCCGATGCCATTCGTGAAGACAATCTGCAATGGGACCCCAGCGTTATGGCACTGCTTCCGTTTCCATCAGTGCTGAACATGATGGCGCAGGATATGAACTGGACCCAGCAGCTTGGCGATGCCGTTCTTGCGCAGCGCCCGGATGTAATGGACGAGGTTCAGCACATGCGCAGCGAATCGTACCAATACGGATACCTTCACTCGAGTCCGTACGATAACGTTATCGACCAGGACGGCGACATCGAGGTTCTGCCCATCAATCCTGCCTACATCTACGTCCCCACTTATGATCCGCTCATCGTGTTCGGTGCGCCACGGCCGGGCTTCTTCGTTGGCGGCGTGATCCACTTCGGTCCGGCGGTCATTATCGGAGCACCATTCTTCGCCTGGGGTTGGGCACACCCTTATTTCGACTGGCACGCCCATGGCATCTTTTTCGACCATGCGCCTTGGGTAAGAAACTGGTACAACCGTGGATATTACGCCCACGCCTACGCTCACCCCTATGTTCACCGCCCCGGGCCGCGCGTCGAGCACCACGACTTCGCCCGACATGAGGGAGACCATCATCACTGAGTTCCGGGGTTTGCCGACTTAATGAGTCCGGTTCTTCGCTGGCAATTCGCAAGCGTCTGCGGCGCCACGGCGGATCAATGCGAACCATCGCAGCCGTCGTCTTCCCATTCGGCGTCGCAGGCGTGACAATGCCACGCGGGACGCTGCACGGGGATGGGGAGGCGCAGAAACGCGCTCATGTAGGCGATGGGCCGGTCGAGCTCCTGAAAGTTGACGTCGAGCGAGTGGCAGCGAGGGCAACGGGGCTGCTCGTAGAGTCCCACGCCGTGCACGTACATGCCTTCGAGAATGGGCTCGTCGAGAATTTTGCGGGCCGTGGCTTCGTCGGCAGGGCGCACGTTGAGCTTGATGCCTCCGACGAAATTTGAAATGAACCAGTCGAGCCGCACTAGGTTTTCGTCGGCCAAGAAACATTCGATGCCTGCCGATTCCAGGCTGCCTTTGGCCAGCAACGCCTCGGGCAGGTCGCGGAACTGGCGGATGGTCACCAGTTCCTGCATCTCAACTTTCGCGCGCCGCTCGGAATCATCGCAGAGTTCGTCGGCTAGATCGAGGTTGCGGCGGTCAAGTTCGTCTTCGAGGGCGTCGCAGGCGATCTCGGTCAGAGTTTCCGCATGGCGCGCGAGGCGCTGTAGTTCACCATCTGTCATGGCGGCGTAATTGGCCGCCAGTCGCCGCCTTTCGCGCTGTTGTTCAAGAAAGGATGGGTCGTGGCTGGGCACCGTGCCAGTGTGACAGCAGGTATCGAAAGTTTCAAGCAGCGCAAGGGTGGAGAGTTTCTGAGGTCGGATCCTTTGGTGGAACCTTTGAACCTTGAAACCTTCGAAACTTTGAACTTTGAAACTTTCTCTGGGGGCGTATCATCTCTGAGGCGTGACAACTGAGGTCTCAAAAGGGAGGTTTGCATGGAGGCGATTACCGGTGTCTTCCGTTCCAGTGCTGATGCTGAGCGTGCTGTGTCGCAGTTCCGAACTATTAGAGTGCCAGATGACAGGCTGACTTTTCTGACGCCATCAGATGCCGGTCACGCGTCAATTCCTGCTGAATCAAGCGAACAGCCTGGAATGGGCAAAGCAATTGGGGCGCTCGTTGGAGGAGCGGCCGGGTTTTCGGGTGGGCCGCTGCTGATGGCGGTGCTGATTCCCGGAGTTGGACCGATCAGCGCGCTGGGGCTGTTAGGCGGAGCGTTCGTTGCGGCGATGGGCGCGACGGCCGGAGCCGCATTAGGTGAAAAGGCCGAGAACTCCTCGACCGATGGCCTGCCGGAAGACGAGATCTTTGTCTACGAAGACGCGTTGCGCAAAGGGCGCAGTGTAGTGATCGCGATGGCGAAAGATGATTATGAAGCGGAGCGGTTTCGCGAACTGCTGCGCACCGAGGGCGCGGAATCGGTCGACGCGGCGCGGGAGGAGTGGTGGGTTGGCTTGCGCGGCGCCGAGCAGGAGCACTACTCGGCCCCAGGGCAGAATTTCGGCACCGATGAGAAGTTCTACCGCAAGGGATTCGAGTCGGCGCTGCATGCGCGCACCCGCTGCAAGGAATACGACCAAGTAATGAACGAAATGACCGCGCAGATGGAAGAGGTCGAGCAACAGAGTGGCGCCCAGGCAGCCGAAGCCTTCCAGCGGGGTTACGAACGGGGTCGCGATTATTATCAAGCGTTGTGCGACGAGACCAAGGCGGCATAAGGGCGTAAAGCGACTAACGCGCTGAGGTCGCATCTCGCATCCAGGGCAAATGCATTTGGCAAAAGCGTGCTGTAGGCGCATAATCCACTGGTTCCCAGATCAATTTTAGGAGGGTACGACGATGTCTCGATGGAGAGCGCTTCTCGCAGTAGTGTTGTTCGGCGCGGTATCAGTTGCGCTAGGCCAGGACGCCAGCAGCGATGTGAAGAAGGGCGCCGACGCGACCGGACATGAAACCAAGACGGTGGCCAAGGATGTAGGAAAAGGCACCGAGAAGGCTGCCGATAAAACCGGTCACGGGGCCAAAGTAGTCGGCAAAGACACCGCGAAGGGCACAGAGAAAGCCGCCAAGGCGACCGGTCACGCCGTGAAGAAAGCCGCGGAGAAAACCGACGACGCAGTTAAGAAATAGTCTTTCCAAAAAAAGCTAAAACACAGAGGGCATCGGGAACACAGCGGACCGCAGTAGGGCTTGTGTGCTTCCGCGCGTTCCTCTGTGTTTCTGTTTTGAATGCTAGAATCAAGCAGAATCCCCGCATGTTGACTGGTTCCCAAATTCGCCGCAAGTTCCTTGATTTCTTTGTGCAAAAGGGGCACAAAGAGGTGCATTCGTCGTCCCTCGTGCCCGCGAATGATCCCACTTTGCTCTTCACCAATGCGGGGATGAACCAGTTCAAAGACGTGTTTTTGGGCCTCGAGAAGCGCGACTATTCTCGCGCCACGACTTCGCAGAAATGCGTGCGCGCCGGCGGTAAGCATAACGATCTCGAGAATGTCGGTTTCACCAACCGCCATCTCACGTTCTTCGAGATGCTGGGGAATTTTTCTTTCGGCGATTACTTCAAAGAGAAGGCCATCCCATATGCGTGGGAGTTGATCACTTCGCCCGGCTGGTTTGCGCTTCCGAAAAACAAACTGTATGTATCCATCTTCAACGGCGAAGGTGGAGTGCCGCGCGATACCGAAGCTTACGATCTGTGGATCGCGCAGGGAGTGCCGAAAGAACGCATCTTCGAGT
>JASIEN010000580.1 GCA_030045935.1 Candidatus Sulfotelmatobacter sp. | reverse complement strand
GGATTTTCATTGGAATCGATCAGAACGGCGTCCGCGGTATAAGGCCGGCGGGCCGCGGCAGCCAGGAGGGGCTCGCTGAACATTTCCAGCGTGGCTGCCGCGGCCGAGAGTTGCAGGAACGATCGACGAGAAAATAAGCTTTCTGAAAAAGATGGACGGAAAATCTGCGTAATTGTTTCGCGAGCCACGTCGCAACCTCCGTTCAATCGAATTGCTGCAGGCCAGCGGTGCGCCGATATTATATTCGCACTAAGGCCTTCTACCCTACATGAACGTTTGCAATCCTTATCTGGACGACGCTGAAAGTTCGACCATGCATCCTCCAAATCAGAGCACTTTTTTGTTAAAGGAGGTATGTCATGACTAATCTTAAGTTGTTCTCCGTCATTTTTGGTCTAATCCTGGCTGTTATGGTGCTTTCGCCAGCCAGCCGGGCGGACGTTTGGAACCAGCGAACTGAATTGAATTTCAGCCAGCCGGTCGAGATTCCGGGGAGGGTTCTGCCCGCAGGAACCTACTGGTTCGTCCTGTTCAACTCAGAGAGTGATCGCGATATTGTTCAGGTATTCAATGCGGACAATTCGCAACTGTGCGCCACCCTGATCACCGCGCCAACCGTCCGCAATAGCGCGGGAGATACCGAAGTGGTGTTCGCCGAGCGCCGTCACTCACAGCCGGAGGCTCTGTGGAAGTGGTACTATCCAGGGCTCCAAACCGGTCACGAATTTCTGTATCCCGCCCACGAGGAGAAAAACCTGAGGCAGGATCCCAAGCAAGTGGTAAACGGGGTTCCGCCTTTGACAGTGCGCGACACTGGCACAGCCGGAAACTAAAAGCTGCGTGCCTGAGTAGAGGGCACAGCTTCAGCTGTGCCCCCAGTCTGTGCCGGCCGCCCATTTTTTTGAAATCAGCCGTCGGACGACGTGGCCCTTCCACAGCCACAATCCCGAAAGGACCATTACAGGGACGAATACAAACCGAGTGCGGAAGGCGTAGTCCGGAAGCTTGTCAAACGGGCTATAAATATAACTCACGATGGGAATGGCAAAGATGATGTGAATCCAGCGAAAAATGGTACGTGTGACACTGGAGCGTCTCTTGCCCTGGTTCATGATATTTACTGCAACGGCTAATTGACCCATGATGTCACTCCTTAGGATTTGCTCTTTGATCTCTTGCGTCAGAGTCCCTCGGCGGCTAAAACCGCATTTGCTTTTTGGCTCTGAGCGGCACGGCTGAAATCGCGCCCTTTCAAAACCTCTGTCGTGATCATTTTTCCGAAGCCTTCGGCGTCGAACTCGGTGTTTCAGTGGCAAACTGCTTGGCATACTCGGCAACCAATCGCTGCCAACCCGCGAACTTCATCGCTTCGGCACCGGCGATGCGGCCCATGGGGTTTCGGCTTAGCAAGCGATCCAAAACGTCGAAAGAAATATGCCAGCCCGCAGCGCCCCACGAGATGAAGCGGCGATCGATGCTGTGCCACAAAGTCAGACGCGTGCCGCCGCCGAGCGGCTCGAGTTCCCACCGGATATCGCCGTACTCGAGCAGGTTGGGAGCCTCGACGCGAGTAATTTTTGTTTCAATAGGCTTGGGGTTTCCCACCCACGTGAGGTTCACCGTTCCGATCGTGCCCAGACTTCCATCGGTCACAAAGGGCGCCCACTCGCGTAATTGCGACGGGTCGGTAAGCGCCTGCCAGACTTTTTCCGGCGAGTGGTGCAGCTCACGGACGAGAATCAGGGTCCACTTGTCTCCCTCTTTTCGTACTTGAGCCGCTCGCGCGGGACCCGGATCGTATTGTTCGTGAGCGTTCATCTGTCGTTTCCTCGCCCTACCAGCGCTTCAGTTCGGTGATCTGAATCAGATTGCCGCACGTGTCCTTTAGCATGGCGATCTTCGAGGCCGTCACGTCCGTTGGCGGCATGGTGAACTCGGCGCCTTGCGCTTTCATGCGATCGTAATCGGCCTGTAGATCGTCGGTGAAGAACATCGAGGCGGGCTGGTTTTGCTGAAACAGGGCCTGTTGGTACGCTTTGGCGGCAGGGTTGTTGTTCAGCGCGAGCTGCAGCTCAATGCCCTCCGGATCCTCGGCCGAGGCCACGGTCAGCCAACGGTAGGGGCCGTTGCTGAAGTCGTTCTTCTTCACGAAGCCAAGCACTTCGGTGTAGAAGCGCAGTGCTTTTTCCTGATCGTCTACATACAGGCTGGTCACTTTGATTTTCATTTCTTTTCTCCTTTATCGGTTCGCGGCTCGGGCCGCCCTGTCTTGTTTTTATTTGTTGGCCTTGCTTGCTGAGTCGGAGCACGATCCGCACGATCGAGGTAGCGTTCAAGAGCATCCACGTGAGCCGACCAAAAGCGGCGAAACTGGGCCAGCCAGTCGTCGACCTCTTTAAACGGCCCAGGTCTTAGACGGTAGAGGCGGCGCTGTGCGTCCACGGTGGATTCCACGAAACCAGCTTCGCGCAGCACTCGGAGGTGCTTCGACACTGTCGGCTGCGGCATACCAAGTTGACGCTCAATCTCTCCCACTGACTGTTCTGACGCGACCAGCAGGCTCAATATCGCGCGGCGGTTCGGCTCGGCGATGATTTCGAAGACAGACGCCATTTCCTGTATATACTCTAACAGGCATATACTTGTCAAGGCATATAATAAAATTTATTTTATTGCGGGAAAAGTGGGCTGGTTCTCTGCGGCTAAGAGTTGGCCTCTACTGAGGCAGCGGCTCTTTGGGCGTTGCGTAATATCCCGCGCGGGCCTGAATTTTGTAATTCTGCTTCGATTTGA
>JASIEN010000579.1 GCA_030045935.1 Candidatus Sulfotelmatobacter sp. | reverse complement strand
CGGCTGGATTGAAAATTTCGATCTTTTCCCGTCAAAATCTATCGCGCGAGGCTTTCCGGATAAGTGTGAAACCATAAAACCCGTCTGCGTGGGACCACAGGGGGGATGCCCCTCCTGCCCGGGCAAGCCAAAACCGGAATACTTACGAGGAGTGATCGCCTGGGGCATCGGCTACGGAAGTTACCTGGTGGTGCTTCTGATTCTGGCGGGTCTTATTGTGCTTATCTGGTGGGCTTTGCCCTCGGTTCTGACGGAGAGGTTTCCTCCGCGCCGCCGATACAAATGGTATGTCGACCACCACACCGAGCCGCCCAGAAACTCTACCAACCACGACTCGATCTGGATGGGCGGATGGACTTCCCGGGGCCTGGACTCGATTTCTCTGGTGACATGGCAAACGTGGCTGGCGATTTTCTTGATCCCATTAGCATTCCTCTACCTTGGACCGCGGCCGCAGTGTTTGCACTTTTTGGAAGGTTTCCGTACGTATTCTCGCTACATTACAAAGGTGGTTGTCTGCCAGGCTATCGCCGTTGCGAGCACTACCGCGATTCTCGCTGCTCTGGTTCACTATTCCAGTCCGGTGCTGCGAACCATCCTTGATGTTGACACCTACCTGCGCACTGGCCCCACCGACGCAACTCCGAGGGCGAAGATTTTCGAGCGCTATGTTTCATTGCTGCGCCATGTTGCGCAATATAAGGGTCCCGATGGAAGAGGTTACGACCACATCGTCATTGTCGCGCACAGCCTGGGCGCACTCATTTCTGGAGATCTTCTTAACCTGCTGCACCATCAGAAAAATGACGCCGGCCTTAACAAGCTCGGATTCGGCCCGGTACAAGACAAATCTAAGATTCCCATTCGTCTCTTCACCATGGGCAATCCGGTGCGTCAACTGCTGAACCGTTTCTTTCCATACCTGTATGATTGGGTGCGCGACAACCCGGACAACGGCCAACACCCACTAGGACCTCCTCTGGAGAAACCTCCGGCAAACATTGACGCATTGCTTCCAGATCCGGCGGACCTGGGCGTAGAAAAGTGGGTCAGCGCATACCGAAGCGGCGATTACGTCGGCAGGTCGCTGTGGCTCGACGAATGGTATCAACGCACAGCTACCGGCGATGAGGGCGGGATTTATCCGGAAAAGATATTTAAGATCTGGAATAAGGATCGCACCCGTGAAGAGTTCTGCATCGGAGCTGGAGCTCACACACATTACTGGGACGATACTGCGCCGGACATCGCAACCGTCCTCAATGAGCTCATCTAGCCGGATCTCATGATCAACCTAGACTTTGTTGATCAAAACGCACTTCGATTACAGTGGCTCAGGCCGTCGGTTTATCCCTTTGCGGCTGCGTCGCCATAAACTCCTCGGCGAATCGCGTGGCGTAACTCTCCAGCAGCGATTGCACGCGTTTCTGATGTGTGGATTTCAGAATCAATCCCGCATGGTGATGCTTCTTGATCCGCATGTGAACTTCAGGATCGTTGTAGGCGGAAGTGTCCGGTTCCTCCTGCTTGGCCAGCGAGAGAATCACGCCGGCGTATTCCTCGCGGGTGAGCGGCAACTTATACGAACCATCCTCTCCTGCCACTTCGATGCGCGCCCACTCGCGCCACAAATTTACTCCAGTCGCCGCCTCGACCATCTCGTTGATGTAGGCTCCGCCCACGCGTGCCGCGCACTCCAGAAAATAAAACTCCCCATCCGCCTGCCCCTGAATAAATTCAGCATGAGAGACACCACGCACCAGACCCAGCGCCGCGATCAGGTCACGGTTAATCTCGCGCAACGCCGAATCTTCTGCGCTTCCCCGATGAACCGTGAACGACGTAAAAACGCCTCCGCCCTGCGCCACGTTCATTGGCGGCTTCCCGTACTTGCTCACATTGGCGAATGCCACTTCGATTTCCGATATAACCGAATCCACGTGATACACCTCGCCAGGAACAAATTTTTCTAGCAAGAAAGAAGACTGCTTGTCTCCCAATTGCTCGAGCACCGGCCACAACTGTTCTGCCGAATGAATCTTCTTGATACCAATCGCTGACGCCTCCTGCCGCGGCTTCAGCACCCACGGCCCGGCGACATGCTCCATGTAATGGCGAATATCGTCGTGATTCACGACTGGCACAAAATCGGGCACACGCACCCCGCGGTTCAGCGCCTTCATTCGCATCGCGAGCTTGTCGCGGAAGTAGCGCATGGTCGTCATTCCCATGCCCGGAATGCGCAGGTGCTCGCGTAGTGTCGCAGCCGTTTCCATGTCGAACTCATCGAGCGCCACGATGCGGTCGATTTTTCGCGTGCGCGCCAGATGCGTTACAGCCTTGACGATGTCATCCAGAGGGAGCTCGCCGGGAAGGTAGAACGTATCGTCGAGACTCTCACGCGGCCAGTTGGCGTTTTTCAGTTTCTCGGCGGTCAGCAGCAGCACGCGGCAGCCATGCCGCTTGCACTCGCGCATGAACTCCTGCCCTTTTTCATAGGTGGTGATGCACAGAAATGTCAGTGGCTGCAGTTCGGGCATGGCTAAATCCAAATTAGGGTTTAGAGAATAACATGATGCATGGAGACAAAATAGGTGGGATACCGCCCCTCCGCCTTCCTCGGCGCGGTTCTCAGCGATTATTGCGGTTTGAGATTCTAACTCGACACGAAGTCGCTGCATTTCCATACGCCCCGCACTTGCGCTATAGTCACAAGCCGGAACAGTCCTCATTCTTGGAGGCTTCTTTATGGCTACGCAAAATGTTGCAAACCATACTCGCCACGAAGGCAAAGCCCGGACCTTTGGCGAAAACATTGAAAGCGATCT
>JASIEN010000578.1 GCA_030045935.1 Candidatus Sulfotelmatobacter sp. | reverse complement strand
GCGTCGACCTTGGAGGATGGTATGCGCTTAATTCGCGTGTGACGGCGTACGCGGATGTGCAGAATGCGCTGGACCGCAGATACAACGAGGTTGTGGGGTATCCGGCCCTACCGGTAAATTTTCGGGCGGGGTTCAGGTTTCGGATTGGAGGGGAGTAAAGATTAAGTAAGGCAGGCTGAGAGCGGCTGTCCCAACGTGATTCATCGTTGGCGCGCTTAGCTTGCTTTTTCCGGGGAACTTGTTATGAGGACCGGCATTAATGATGCCGGCATCTTTCCGAAATATTTCGTGCGGGCTGAAATCAGCTTTTCGATTTCGACTCCCGACAACGGTTGCTGCTTGCCAAGAAGATGCGTGACGAGTGCGATCTGGGCGAAGTGCTCCACGGTCTCCATCTTCATATAGGCGTGCTCGACGGTGTCGCCATAGGTGACCACGCCGTGATTTGACATCAGGATAGCGTCGTAATTCGGGATGTAGGGCTCAAGCGTCTGGCCTAATTCGGACGTACCAGGCGTGCCATAGCGTGCGAGGGGAATGCAGCCCAGGCCCATGACGACCTCACAGACCAGCGGTTCAGTGAGCGCCATGCCGGCGGCAGCAAAACCGGTAGCGGTGGGCGGATGCGCATGCACGATGGCGCGCACGTCGGGACGCATGCGATAGATGAGAAGATGCATGGCAATCTCGCTGGTGACGTTGCGGCGCCCCGCGATACGCTGCCCTTGCTGATCGACAATAACCAAGTCTGAGGAACGCATGCGGCCCTTGCTCACGCAGGTCGGAGTCACCAGAATGCGTTTCTCGTCGAGGCGCGCGGAAAGGTTGCCGTCCATTGCGGCCACGAAGCCTCGATCGTGCAACATCCGGCCGTAGCGGACGATTTCTCCCGTGTATGTGCGTTCACCGGACATGAATCTCTCAGGCAGGAGCGGCGATAAAGCGATAAAACGCGGTTAAACAGGCCCTCACCCCGCATAGTACCGCACAGCAAGCCGAACAGACAAACAAAAATGCAAGCAACACTATGGAAAATCTTCAACTGAAAAGGCGGAGAGAGAATGGCCGTGGCAAAGAAAACACCTGACAGGAATCGAGGGGAATGTATCAACTGATACATTACCGAATCTAGTGTTGCAAAGGCCGGCATCGCAACCGCCTTATAATCAAACCCCGTGCTGGTCTCGGATTTTGATTATCACCTGCCCGCCGAATTAATCGCGCAACAGCCGCCGGCTGTGCGTGATACTTCCCGCATGCTGAACCTGCAGCGGACCATAGGCAGATTTCTTGATCGGCGCTTTGCCGATTTCCCCGAACTGCTGCGGTCGGACGACCTGCTGGTTTTCAATAACACGCGCGTGTTTCCGGCGCGGCTGTATGGCCATCGTGCAGGAACCCGGGCCCTACCGGTCAGCCGGCGTAATCCGGCAGCGCGGGGTTTTTTGCGAGGGCGGATTGAAGTGCTGCTGACGAGGCAGATTTCGGCTGATCCGAATGACTGGGAGTGCCTGGTAAGGCCCGGTCGAAAGATCGGGGTGGGCGAGCGGCTTTTTTTCGGTGAGCATGATGAACTGCAAGCTGAAGTTTTGGCGCGCGGAGAATTCGGAGAGCGGCACATCCGCTTTCAGCTATGGGATCAGGAGGGACGTGATTCACAATTGCAAGGGACCGCAAACTCGGCACAGGACCGTTTCTTCGGCATTCTTGAGCGGATCGGTCATGTTCCGCTTCCTCCGTACATCGCGCGGCCGGATTCTTCCAGCGATCGCGAGCGTTACCAGACGGTCTATGCAAGAGAGACCGGATCAGTAGCGGCCCCGACCGCAGGCCTGCATTTCACGGCCGAGATTCTGCAACGCATTCGCGGGCGTGGGATTGAAACCGCCGAGATCACCCTGCATGTTGGACTAGGGACGTTTCAGCCGGTGCGGGTGCAACAGCTGGAAAATCATAAGCTTCACGCGGAGCAGTATTTTGTTTCTGCTGACGCCGCGGCAAGTATCAATCGGGCTCTCGGCGCGTCGCGCCGCGTTGTTGCCGTGGGAACGACTACGGTGCGGACGCTCGAGCATGCAAAGCGGCAGGGCGAGGGGATTGTCCATGCCGGGCCGGGCTCGGCGGACATATTTATTTATCCGGGTTATGAATTCAAGGCTGTTGGCGCGATGCTGACGAACTTTCATCTCCCACAATCGACGTTGCTGATGCTGGTATGCGCCTTTGCTGGCCGGGAGAACGTGCTGCGCGCATACAAACACGCAGTTGAGGAGCGATACCGTTTCTATTCTTATGGGGATTGCATGTTTGTGGAGTGACTTTGCTCTGCCTCAGTTCCCAATAGGACTACCCAAAGGCTAAACCGGGAAGGGCACGGGTTAGAGTCGTGCCCCGCTGACCGTATCAGCAATCATAAGCTTACAAAGCGGTGCGTTATACTCTTGCGGGAGCAATCATGACTACTGCCATCAAGCAGATTTCGATTCAGGATTTCGTTACGCAGCTTCGCAAGTTTCCGCTATCCGCCTTCGATGAGACGGAAGAAATTCGGAGATTTCTGCAGGAAAATCCGGTGAGTCCTGAATCCATCGTGCCGTATCTGTGCTGGGACCGGCAGCACTACACCCGCAATCTGATCGACAAAACTTCTCTCTATGAATTGCTGGCCATTTGCTGGGAAGTGGGACAGGTGAGTTCAGTGCACAACCACCGTGATCAGAATTGCTGGATGGCGGTGCCGATTGGGCGTTTGCTGGTAGAAAATTTTCATGTCGTGCATCAGGATCTCCTGCTTGGAAAATCCTCGATCAAGTCCACGGAAATCGTTGAGATGAATGTGGCGCAGCCGTGCGCAGTCAATCCGCTGGAACCGGTACACCGGGTGATGAATCCGCGCGAGTTCAATCTGCGCGCGGTGAGCCTGCATGTGTATTCAAGGCCGTTCGATACTTGTGTCGTGTACTCTGCCGAACAAGGTACATGCGGAGAAATCAAGTTGCATTACACCACTGCGTACGGTAAAGCTGTTCAAGCATGAAGCAAAAGCATGCGCGCGGTTTCTTGATTAGCGGCAGCCTTTTGGTGCTCCTGTTCGCCTGTACCTGTCAGAAG
>JASIEN010000054.1 GCA_030045935.1 Candidatus Sulfotelmatobacter sp. | reverse complement strand
CTATTACCCGCAAGTCTTGAGCGGCCTCCGGCCTTTGCTCGTGCGCTTCTTGGTGAGTGCGGGAATCGGAGTTGGTGCTGCCTTCTTATCGCGAAAATACTTTGAGGAACGGTTCCTGAAATTAAAGGAGCGCTGGACTACACCCACTTCCGGCCTAATGCCAAAACCCCTTGGCCACAACGATGTGCCCGAAGTTGAACAGTCTGACGGTTTGACCCTTCTTTTCCCGCGCCTGTAAGATCGAAAGTTCACTCAACCATCAGCGATCAGCGGTGAACAAAGCCCAAGGTCCCTCGACTGCGCATCGACTTCGCTTCGCGGAATTCGATGCTGCGCTCGGGATGACAATACCAGGTGATCTTGCTGGCTGATTGCCGACTGCTGAGTGCTGAGTGCTTTCCATGCCGCACGACCTGCCCAAATCCTACGAGCCAGGCGCGATTGAAGCGCGCTGGGCCGAGTACTGGATCACAGAAAAACTTTTTTCTGTGCCCACGCCGCCGCCAGGGGAAAACCGCCCAGTGTTCACACTGTTGTTGCCGCCGCCGAACGTTACCGGCTCGCTGCACATGGGCCACATGTTCGAGCAGACGCAAATGGACATTATGGTGCGCTGGCATCGCATGCGGGGATTCATCACGCTTTGGCTGCCGGGCACCGACCACGCGGGAATCGCCACGCAGTTGATGGTCGAGCGCCAGCTTGCGAAAGAAGGAAAGAAGCGCCGCGAATTAGGGCGCGAGAAATTCATTGAGCGCGTATGGGAGTGGAAGCGGCAATACGGCAATGCGATCACCGACCAGATGAAGCGCCTCGGCGCGTCGGTCGACTGGGACCGCGAATACTTCACCATGGACGAAAATCTTTCGCACGCGGTGCGTGAGGTTTTCGTGCGGCTGTATGAAGAAGGGCTGATTTATCGCGGCAAGTACATCGTCAACTGGTGCCCGCGCTGCGAGACGGCGGTCTCTGATTTGGAAGTGAAGCACGAAGAGGTTGCGGGGAAGTTGTGGGAGATTCGGTATCCGGTGGTGGGATCGCCTGACGAGTTCATCACGGTTGCAACTACGCGGCCAGAAACGATGCTGGGGGACACCGCTGTGGCTGTGAATGCGAGAGATGAGCGCTACACGCATCTGCACGGGAAGAAAGTTTTGCTGCCGCTGATGACTCGCGAGATTCCGATCATCGTCGATGAGCTGGCGCAGCCGGAATTTGGAACGGGCGCGGTGAAGGTTACTCCGGCACACGATCCCAACGATTTTCTTGCGGGCAAGCGCCACAACCTGGCGCAGATCGACATCATGGACGAGCACGCGCACATGAATCAGAATGCGGGTCGCTTCATGGGGTTGGACAGATATGAAGCGCGCAAGCGTGTGCTGGCAGATTTGCGTGAGCAGGGATTCCTGGTTTCTGAGAAGGACTACACGCTGGCGCTGGGCAAATGCGACCGCTGCGGAACAGTCATCGAGCCGCGGCTTTCGGAACAATGGTTCATCAGGATCAAGCCGCTGGCCGAAAAAGCCGTGCATGTGGTCGAAAGCGGCGAGATCACGATTGTCCCTGAAAACTATAAGCAGATTTATCTGAACTGGTTGAACAACATCTACGACTGGTGCATCTCGCGCCAGTTGTGGTGGGGGCATCGCATCCCCGCATGGACGTGCGGCTGCGGCGAAGTCATCGTCGCGCGCGAGGCGCCATCGGCGTGCCCAAAATGCGGCGTGGAGAAGCCGGAACAGGTGACGGACGTCCTCGATACATGGTTTTCGTCCGGGCTGTTGCCATTCACAACGCTTGGTTGGCCGGCAAAGACGCGCGATCTCGACGTCTTCTATCCCAACATGCTGATGATCACCGGCTTCGACATCCTCTTTTTCTGGCTCGCGAGGATGGTCATGTTCGGCTGCCATTTTATGCAGGGCCACAAGCAGGACGCGGCCATCAAAATAGCCAGCGGCGAAGGCGAAAAGAAAGATGACAGCGTTCCCTTCCGCCATGTTTACATTCACGCCCTGGTGCGCGACGCCGACCGGCAAAAGATGTCGAAGACCAAAGGCAATGTGGTCGATCCGCTCGATATCATCGAACGCTTTGGCACCGATGCCACGCGGTTTACTTTGGCGGCCATGGCCGCGCCGGGAACGGACATTGCGTTTAACGAAAACCGCACGGAGGGTTATCGCGCGTTTGCCAACAAGATTTGGAATGCGGCACGGTTCATGTTCATGAACATCGAAAAGGTGGCGCCGACGCTGACCCCTGACCAGGCACGGTTCACGGAGCAGACTCTCGCAGATCGGTGGATCCATTCCCGGCTCAACGAAACTATCTTGGCTGTTAACTCGGCGCTTAGCAACTATCGTTTCGATCACGCGGCACTTAGCATCTACGATTTTTTTTGGGGAGAATTTTGCGACTGGTATTTGGAACTAATCAAGCTCCGTCTCAACTATGACGAACCAGCCGACAAGACGGCAGCGGTGATCGCCTGCGCTAACCTGGTCTATTTATTCGATGCCGCGTTGCGCCTGCTGCATCCGGTAATGCCGTTTATCACGGAGGAAATCTGGCACGCTCTCTACGAGGGTAAGGCGCCACTGAAATCCATCGCGCGTGCCAATTATCCCGAAAGTGACGGAAGGCCACGAGACGAGGTCGCCGAAGTCGAAATGCTAATTTTGCAGGATTTGATCGTCAACGTCAGAAATGTCCGCGCAGAACTGAAAGTTGAACCGAAGGCGAAGGTGCCGATCGAAGCGTTTGCGAGCGAGCCGCAGATTCGTCGCATGATTGAGCAGAATCGCGGCGCGGTGGAGCGGTTGGCGAATGTAGAGACCATTATTTTCGTGGACAAATCGCTGGCCAAACAAGCAGGGTCGCGTAGCACGGCACGGT
>JASIEN010000577.1 GCA_030045935.1 Candidatus Sulfotelmatobacter sp. | reverse complement strand
GCGTATCCGTGCATGCCGCCGAAACTCATGCCGATGGCGACGACGACCAGGCCGATCATGAGCGGCGCGAGATTGGCTCCCGGAGGGACGTTGAGTTCGTCGATGATGGCGAGAACCATGAGCAAAAGAAGGGCTGTGCCGATGACCTGATCGAGAAAACCGGCTTGAGGAAGATCGGGGAACGCGGGGAATGTGGTGAAGATGCCGGCGGTTTTTTCGAGTTGTGGATCGAGTTGGTGAAAGGCCGGCAGGTAGTTGCGATAAACGAGAGCAGCAGCCAGGAACGCTCCGGCGGTTTGAGCAATGGAGTAGGGAATGACTTTGCGCCAGGGAAATCCGCGAAAGACGGCGAGAGCGAGGGTGACCGCGGGATTGAGATGGCCTCCGGAAATTTTTCCTGAAATGTAAATGCCCATGGTGACGGCGAGTCCCCATCCGATGGTGATGTTGGTGTAGCCACCGTGAACGATGGCCGCAGGATTGCTTGACGGGAACAGCACGACCATGGCGACGACGCCCGCGCCGAAGAGGATGAGAACGAAGGTGCCGAGGAACTCGGCGATCAGTTCGGCGGCGAGGGTTGGTTTGTTCATTCAGCTTGCTCCTACTGCGGCCCCGTGCGTGTGCGCGAATAGTCTAACAAGGTTTATCAGGGTGTTTGACTCTTACCTTGTTTGGCGAGTAGGCAGGAATGAGATCCCCATTCGACTCGCTCGCTCAGGGCAGGCTCTCGGCCCGCTGGTGAAAACGCAGGCGTTCGGGATGACGCCATGAGATTGAAAGTTCCCAAAACTAAATTGCAGTGCCCGAGAGTATCGGTCCGTGAAAAAACGGGCGCTGTGGTATCCCACCCCAGTTCGCCCAGCGCCCGCTCCCGCGACCTCAACACCACTCACGGGAAAAAGTACGACCGCTAGCCGCGTTGCGCCGCGTCGGCAGCCTCCGCCAGAGCGCTGAGCGTGTCGAAAAACTCCGTCGATTGTCCGATGAAAAGGCCGCTGGCGGTAAGGGCGGCAACTGCAGCCTGGGCGCCGGCAAACTTATCGGTCACTGGACGGATCATGGCAACGTTGGGAAGATCCGGGTTGAATTGGAAGGGAACGGGAAAGATCAGACTGGGCTGAATCAACGGATCGAGTGGATCGAAGAAATTGGGGAACGACAGCCCGGAGATCGCGTCGGTAAACGGTGCAATCGGGGCCTGCACTCCGTTGCCGGAGAAATCGACCCATTCCAGAAAGTGCGCAATCTCGTCTCCGCCAATGCCGAGGGTGATCTTGAGCACTTCCGCATCCGTCACCTTTTGGCTCATGGCCGCGTAGAGACTTGTTCCGCCTTGCTCGATTTGTCCGAAGTGAAAGCCGGCGACGTTAGCGATGGCCTGAATGTGATCGTTACCCTCGAAGTTAGAGTTGGATGCGCCTTTGTAGTCGGCATCGGATCGGGGAATAGCGGTCACATCATTGAGAGTGATGGCCTGCGGAAACTTGGCGCCGGCGTCGGGATTGCTCGTGCTGCGATAACGGACGTACCAACTGGTGTCAACATTGAGCTGCATGAGGTTGGTAATGCGTAGCTGGCCCGATGATCCCTTGGCTGTGCTTCCGGGCAGAGTTGCGAACTGAGAAAGATCGACTGGCTGGGCCCCCTTGGACTGGAGATAGTTGTTGAGGAAGGTCGCGTGACTGACTTCATCGAGCGTGTTGCTGGCAATATACTGCGGGCCGTCGGGATCAAGATTCGATAAAGCAATCTGATAGGGATTCAATTTTTCGTTGGGGTCGACTTCGATCGGCGGGAGATCGCCAATACCGCCGAGCTCTGCGTACTGCGTCCAAAGATCGGACTCGATCAATTCGGCCGCCGCCAGGAATTGAAGAATGGCAATGTCGCCGCTGGGGAGAGATTTGCCGCTGCTCTTTTGAGCGAACGCGGGCACGCCTTTCGCCAGCAGTCCTGCGCCTACCGTGGCCGCAGCGCCGGCAACCACGGTTTTCTTCAGGAACGAGCGGCGATTGGAGCCATTGCCTTGTGGCTTGGCTTGCGAAACTGAGGATTGAGTTGCGTCTGCTGTTGAGCGAACTGTCTCGTTGCTCATGATTCCACACTCCAAAGGTGTTAATTGAATTCCGCGCTTATGCAGGGATTCGAGTCACGGTGAGGGCAGAGTAGGGCAGGCGCGAAGAAGGCTTGTCAAGCCGGAGTCGGCAGTTTGTAAAAGATTGTCGCGAGCAGACGCATTCTGATTTCGCGCGACCGCGGCGTTTTCATTTAGTATTCAATCTCCATCTGGAGTCTGGAGAGGACAAGCATGCGCAAGTTTCTTATCGGATTCGTTCTGGGATTGATTGTGATTCCGGCGTACGTGTATTGGTACTTTTCTTCCGGGAGCGCGCCGGTTGCGACCGTGGCACAGGCGATGCCGTTTGAAAAGAAGCTCGCTCATATGGCGCTGGAAGGGCGCATCGAGAAAGAAGCTCCCAAGCAGGCTCCGTTCGCCGCTGATGATGCGACCTACGCCGCGGGAGCCGAAATTTACAAGCAACATTGCGCCGTCTGTCATGGACTGCCCGGGCAGCCACAGAGTGCGATTGCCAAGGGCATGTATCCCAAACCGCCGAAGCTGATGGAAGGCAAGGGCGTGACCGATGATGAAGTGGGAGAGACTTACTGGAAAGTCGATAACGGAATTCGTATGACAGGCATGCCGAGCTTCAGCAAAGATCTTTCGACCACGCAGATATGGCAAGTCAGCTGGCTGCTGGCGAACGCCGACAAATTGCCGAAGAGCGTTACAGACGCGTTGAGCGCGACGGCCGCTCCGGCTGCTGGGACGGCGCCGCCTCAGCCCAAGAAGTAATAAGCCGTAGAAATTTGACGATGGGCTGACGCAACTCGGCGCGCATGCTATAGTGCGGCTGCCAAATGACATC
>JASIEN010000576.1 GCA_030045935.1 Candidatus Sulfotelmatobacter sp. | reverse complement strand
TGGGTACGCCGCTGAGCAGCAGCACTGCCGTGGATGCGTGGATGATCAATCAACACTGGGGCTGCATCTCGACCGGTGTGATCGACTCTGACCTGAAACGGCTCTACCAGGTATGCATGGTGCTGCCGAACGCGCAAGGCACGCCGCTGCCCGCAGCTGCTCCGGGATCGGACCCGAGCAAGGCGCGGTATTTCATCTTCGTGCTGAACGCGGCCGACGGCAGCCTCGTGACGCCACCGCTCCTGGTTGGCGGGACCAGCTTCGGACAGGACTTCAATCAGTTCCTGCGCAAGCAGCGCTCGTCTCTGGTGGAAACCAACGTCAACGGAGTGAAGACCGTTCTTGGTTGTTCAGGGACTTTTGCCGAAACTGCCCCGGGTGCAGCCGGCTGGTGCTTCGCCTTCGATGTGGCCACCAACAAGCTGACTGCCTTAATGGCGACCACGGCCGGCGAAGGCGCGGGCATATGGATGGCCGGGCAAGGCCCCGCTGCCGACACCAATGGCTTCCTCTACGTGATTACCGGCAATGGCGACTTCGACGGCGTCTCGCAGTGGGGCGAATCGTTTTTGAAGCTCAAGTACACTCCGCCTTCCGGGGCGAATTCCGCCAAACTCGCGGTGGTGGATCATTGGACTCCGTGGACCGACAGCGCGCGTAGTGGCGGGGCACAACTGCCTGCCAATAAGCCCGCTGGGGTAAGCGCTCCATCGCAGGCAATCAAACACCCTGTCGGGGGCGCGATGAAGATATCGCTCGCCAAAGCTCGTGTAGTTGGCGAGGTGAACGACCAGGGAAAACTTGCGGTCAGGGTTTATCCCGCGATGGCGCAGGGTGCGTGGGCCGATGAAGATTGGGGCGCTGCCGGTCCTGCCTGCATCTTCCAGATTGGCCTGTGCATCGCCGCCGGAAAAGATGGAATTGGTTATCCGATCAGCACCGCGAATCTGGGTGGAACCACCGTCGCCGATCTTGCCAATGCCGCCAGCAACTGCAAGAAACTCGCCGGGCCACCCGTTTGGCTGACCATGGATCCCGGTCCAGTGAATCCTTGTCCGACAGACCCGGCTACGCTCAATTTCTTTCCCTGGGGCGATACCGCGCACCTGCACATGACGCCCGTTCAATTTTATGATCCGGTCGCCCAAGCGTGGACTGTTTTTGCCTGGGGAGAGAACAACCAACTGCATAAGTGGAAGGTAACCCCTCCCGGAACGCTCACCTATGTAGCGCAGAGTAATGAATATGCCAGCGTCGACGTTCGCGCGACACAGAAACATGGCGGTATGACAGGGGGCTTCTGCGCGGGATCGAGCAACGGTTCGGATGCGAATTCCGCCATTCTTGTCTGCACGATCCCGTATGGGGATGCCAATGAACAGGTGACCAATGGCCGTCTTCTTGTTTACGATCCCGTCCATCTCGCACCCGACGGCAGCCTGAAAGTGCTGTGGGATTCGCAAGCCGAAGGAATCCCATTCCTGTTCAATAAGTTCGACCCGCCGCTAATTGATGGAGGACAAATCTATGTCCCCAACTATAACGGCGGCGTCGATGTGTATAAATTGACGCAATAAGTCAGAACTTATGCTCAGCGATTGACCAGCCGCTGATGGCTTTCGGAATAACGAGCGCCCTGCGGGGTGAATTTCGATGCAGCTGTAGCGATCTCGCGAAGATCGTCGGGCGTTAATTCAATGGTGGCTGCGCCTAGATTTTCTTCGAGACGATGCAGCTTGGTGGTGCCGGGGATGGGAACCATCCAAGGTTCCTGCGCGAGAATCCAGGCGAGTGCGATCTGAGCGGGAGTAGCCTTTTTCTTTTGTGCGAACCTCGTGACAATATCAACGATGGCCTGGTTCGCCTTTCGGTTCTCGGGGTTAAAGCGCGGAACAGTATTGCGGAAATCATTTTCAGTGAATCGCGTGTCCTGCTTGATCGCCCCGGTGAGAAAGCCTTTGCCCAGCGGGCTGAATGGGACAAATCCGATGCCGAGCTCTTCGAGAGCGGGAAGTATTCTTTCTTCCGGCTCTCTCCACCAAAGCGAGTATTCGCTCTGAAGCGCAGTGACCGGCTGAACCGAATTCGCGCGTCGGATCACCTGCACGCCTGCTTCGGAAAGCCCGAAGTGCTTTACCTTGCCTTGCTGGATCAGGTCCTTCACCGCTCCGGCAACGTCTTCGATGGGAACGTTTGGATCCACCCTGTGCTGGTAGAACAGATCGATGACGTCTGTCTTGAGGCGCTTGAGCGAAGCCTCGGCCACATCCTTAATATGCTGCGGGTGGCTATCGACGCCCGCCGACTTTCCGTTTTCGATCTTGAATCCGAACTTGGTCGCGATCACTACCTGTTTGCGAAATGGAGCGAGGGCTTCGCCGACGAGTTCTTCATTGGTGAACGGGCCGTACACTTCCGCAGTGTCGAAGAAGGTGACGCCGCGCTCAAATGCCGCGCGGATAATGGAGATTCCATATTGCTTCTCGACGGGTGGGCCGAAGCCAAAACTCAATCCCATGCAGCCGAATCCGATCGCCGAGACTTCCAGATTGCTTTTTGCGAGCCTGCGCTTTTGCATTGCCACTCCCTGAAACCCAATTAGATGCTGATCGGCTTTTGCTGGACGCGAGTTAAACTTACTCACTGGAGGCGTGGTGAAAGTGTGAGCGGCACGTTTCAAACTTGCATCCCCATTAAGGGGCTAAAGTTCGCCCTTTTGAGGGTCCGACGCGCGCGGCTGGAAGCCGCGCCCTTTCAAAGCCGATTTATGAGAGGGCCTCGCGGCACTGCCCAGAAGCGCCGCGCCACCCAAAAGCGATGCTGGCGCTAACTGCGCAGCGCAGACAGTTCCTTCTTCGCGTCGGCGTTATTCGGGTCGATCTTCAGCACGTGTTCCAGTTGTTGGCGCGCCGACGCTGCTTGCTTGGTTTTCTCATAGGCCAGAGCCAGATGGTAATGAACGGTGGCGTCGTCGGCCGCGCCGTTCTTTTGGCTCAAACGAAGCGATTCCTGGAACATGTCAATCGCCGACTGAAACACGCCCTTCTGGAAATAGGCATAGCCCAGAGTATCGGCAGCCGCCGGAGAATCCGGCATGCCCCGGCGCGCAGTCTGCGCCATGGCGAGAGCGACATCGACATTGCCGCCTTGCTGCAACATGATGTACGCCAGATTATTCGAAGCGAGAGGATTTTCCGGTTGAATGTTTAGCGCCGTCTGGTACATGTTCTTCGCCTGATCGTACTGGTGCTGGGACTCATACAACATGCCGGCAAGCAGGTAGAAAGAAATCTCGCGGGGATGGTCCTTGATTGACTGCTGGTAGGTGGCCAGCGCCTGGCTCACTGAGCCTTCCGCTGTCTGCACCTGCGCCAGTTTCAGCAGGGCATCGGAATTGTTCTTATCGAGTTCAATCGCCTTGTGAAACGCCGCCTCAGCGCCGCTGTAGTCCTTTTTCTGAAACAACGCGGTGCCCAGCAGGTCGTAAAAGCCGCTGTTGGAAGATTGCTTGGCAATCTGGGCCCGCGCAGCGGCGATGGCCTGATCCAGCTGTTTCTGAGCGATGTAGCTATTCATTATGCCCTGCAAAGCGTCGGTCGAGTTGCCATCTTTATCGAGCGCCTGCTGATAGACCTTGATGGCCTCGGGATATTGTTTTTGTGCCTGGCGCAGATTGCCCATCTGCACATGGGGTGCGGCACTGGCGGGGTCAATCTCGGCGGCTTTGTTGATGTCACTTTCGGCATCGGAGAATTTTTGCCGCTGCACTTCGGCAACAGCACGCAGCAGGTATCCATCGGGAGCATTGGGCGCGCTGTTGATGATCTGCTGTGCGGTCCGGGCCAAGCCGTCGACATCGTTG
This sequence comes from Candidatus Sulfotelmatobacter sp., assembly GCA_030045935.1. Taxonomy (GTDB): domain Bacteria; phylum Acidobacteriota; class Terriglobia; order Terriglobales; family Acidobacteriaceae; genus Sulfotelmatobacter. The sequence goes on along the minus strand of JASIEN010000576.1, from coordinate 2,560 downwards.
TGGCGTATTTCGATGGCCGCCAGAGCGCGTTGCGCATCGGTGAGTTCGGGACTCAGGCCTACAGCGGAGCGCAGTTCTGCCTCAGATTGCGCTTCGTTATTCTCCATGCCCAGCGCCAGGCCAAGATGATAGTGGGCGACGGCATTGTTGGGATCTTCCCTGAGCGCTGCTTGCAGGGAATCGACTGCACCGGCAGGGTCGTTTTGGCGAAGGCGTATTTGCCCGCGATAGACGAGCGCTTCGCTATCATGGACGTTGGCTTTTAAGATCTCATCATTCAGCTTAGCGGCTTCATCCAGGCGGTTCTTGAGAATCAGCAGCTGAATATAGTTCTTCTCTACCTGAAGGTTTTTGGGGTGTTCGCTGAAGAGTGAGGCGTACTCCGCCGTCGCCTTATCGAGCTGGCCGTCGGCAAAATAGAAGTCGCCGAGCATGCGGAAACCTTCGGGGTTATCCGCCAGATCGTGCTTGGTCTGGCGCAGAAAAGCCTCGCTTTCGGAGCGCTTGCCCTCGGCCATCAGGAGCCGGACATAAGCGGCGCGCGGGGCAGGATCATGGGGATCGATATCGACGGCGTGCTTGAACTGCTGCTCGGCTTCCGCCAGGCGATTGTGCGTCTGGTAAAAGACCCCCAGTGCCAGTTGAACATCCACGTTCTTGGGGCCGAGTTCAGCTGCTTTCTTGAAGTTGGCTTCCGCCTGATCCGGCAACTGGGCGCGGATCTGCAACAGGGCGAGATTTAAGTACGAGTCCGGGCGGCTGGGATCGGCAGCGATGGCTTTTTGCATCTCAATAACGGCTGCGCCCAGATTACCCTGCGCAGCATAGAAGTTACCCCAAGCCAGATGCGTATCCGGACTGTCTGGCTGACTGGACTTGAGAAAATCCAGGTGAGTATGAGCATCGTTCAATTGCCTAGCCCCGATGAGCAGATTCGCCAGCTCCAGATGAGCGGGATAGTTGTCGGGGACCAAATCGACTGTGCGCGAGAGCTCGACAAATGCGCGATTGTAATCCTTGAGTTTGAGGTAGGTCTCGCCCAACTGGTAGTGCGCCTCAGCAAAACGGGGATCGACCTGAATTGCGTTGGAATACTGGATGATGGCTTCGCGAAACTTGCCTTTATCCCGATAGCGGTCGCCGCTCTCGAGAAATTTTTGTTTGCGGACGTTGGGATCGCGGGAACATCCGATGAGCAGGGTCGCAATGAAAAAAAAGATGAAGAATAAACGAACGAAACCCGCACGGGTCATGGAAATCTCCCAGGGACGCTAATAGACGACCAGCGACTGGCGGCCACGTGGTCATACACAAAATACTCTAAGTGGCTGTGGAACACAAAGTTACCCGCGTCATGAAAAGCGGGCGGAACGGGCTCGATTTCCATCTGCGAATCCGCATCGGCCCATTCGGCCGCGTGCAGGTTTATCGGATCTCGATGCTGTTAAAGAACTTGTCGGCATCCCCTTCCGAGCAGTTAGTTCTGGCGTCGCAGATCACGATGGCCTGCCAGACGCGATCGCCCTTCACCATAATGCGTTCGTAGGAGGTGATGTGGAAGGTAGTCTGGCCATGAACATAGGTCCCCGTGGCCGATACGGCACGGGCAGGCCGTCCGCTCAATGTCGAATCGGTCTTGGGGCTCGGCTTGGCATTGTCGAGCTGTCCCAGCGCGCCGTCGAGCATGTAGTCGAGCGCCGCGGTGTCGTTGCGCATGTTGGGAATGTCGCAATAAAGCAACAGAAAGGCATCGGAATCGTCATGCACACTTAAAGTGTAGTTGTGCATCTTGGCGGTGTCGCCAGTTTTAAGTGGGACATTGTTAAACGAATAGGTAACACCCGGCTTATCTTTATCGGGCGCGGGATACAAGGCGGAAAACTCGGGCGCCTCATAGCGCGCGCTGGCGAATACCAGGTTTTGCGCCGTGCAGGCGGCAACCGCCAACATGGAGAAAGCGAGCGTGAGCTTCACGAATCTCATTTACTTCCCCTTTTTGCTGCCCGATTGTTTCAGGGGAACAGAAGCAGTTCTAGGTTACTTCTGTCACGCGCGGACGCGAGCCGAACGGCCAGGGAAGTTAATGACGATTCGTGCTAGAAAATGCGGAAGACTTGCAGGCCCACCGCTGTTAGTAGACAGAGGGCCAGGATGAGGAGCATCAGCTTCTCGAATTTCAACGTGTCCTCGCCCCTGTTCGATTTAGGCGCCATAGTGTGTTCCATTTTCCAACACGGGAGCGGTTTTGATAATGGCTAAACCGTGGTGGCACGCGAGTAACGTGACCGAAGTTTTTAAATGAGATGAGTGTCATGGCGATCTTTTCGCCAACTCAGACACGTTGTGGATTTGAAAAAACCGCAGATGGCTGAGCAATCGCTCGGTAACGTAGTTGACACTCAAGCGTCTTAATCTGTAGAAAGTGGCTATCGAATCGATAGGAACAAGTCACCATGACAATGCGTTTCTTTGACCTTTTACTTTTCGGCGTGGTGCTCACTGTTCTGCCGCTGCAGGCTCAGTCGGTGGATGGGGTATGGAGGAGCCAGGGTTATGGCGA
>JASIEN010000575.1 GCA_030045935.1 Candidatus Sulfotelmatobacter sp. | reverse complement strand
TGCTGGCAACCGAAACCGCCGACAAGTTCGACGTGCTGATCAACACCTCGGGCGGAGGGCCCAACGGGCAAGCCGGTGCGGCGAAACTGGGAATCGCGCGCGCGCTGCTGGAATTCAACTCCGAGCTGCGCGCCAAACTGAAAGAACTGGGATTGCTGCGGCGGGACGCCCGCAAGCACGAGCGCAAGAAATACGGCCAGAAGGGCGCTCGCAAGCGATTCCAGTTCTCCAAACGCTAATTGTGTTCCGGAGCCGTGTTCTGGACAAACTACCGCAAGCGATCCGCTTGCGTCTTATCCACACCTTGGGCCGCAAAATTCCGCCTTGGGCCGCGGTACCAAGTTTTCAATCCAATATGAGGAGGTTATTTGCCGTCGATTAGCATGAAGGAATTGCTCGAAGCCGGCGTTCACTTCGGGCACCAGACCAAGCGCTGGAATCCAAAGATGAAAGAGTACATCTTTGGCGAACGTAATGGGATCTACATCATCGATTTGCAGAAGACGCTGAAGCTGTTTAAGGACGCCATGCGCTACGTGGGAGAGATGGCGTCGCAGGGTAAGACGGTCCTGTTCGTAGGCACCAAGCGCCAAGCCCAGGAAGCCGTCGCCGAGGAAGCCGGCAAATGCTCGCAGTTCTACGTAAATCAACGGTGGCTGGGTGGTCTGCTCACTAACATGAGCACCGTGCAGCGCTCCATCAAGCGCCTGAAAGAACTGGACGCGATGGCCGCCGAAGGCAATTGGGATGGGCGCGCCAAGAAAGAAGTCATCCGCCTGGAGCGGGAGCGGAAGCATCTGAATCAAAACCTGGCGGGCATCAAGGATATGAACGGGCTGCCGGACTTGCTGTTCGTGATCGACTCCAACAAGGAAGCCATCGCCGTGGATGAAGCGCGCAAGCTCGGCATTCCGGTGGTCGCGGTGGTCGACACCAACTGCGATCCCGACAAGGTGGATTACGTGATTCCGGGCAACGACGATGCCCTGCGAGCGATCCGCTTGTTCACCACCAAAATCTCCGAGGCGGTGGTGGAAGGCCGGCAACTCGCCAGCGAAACCGATTTCGCGGCCGAGAAGATCGTCAGCGGAGACGAGACTCCGGTGGAGGAGATCCCCGAGTATTCGCAATACGTAGATCCGAAGTACAACGAGCAACTCATGTCGGAAAGCATGCCCGACGAGGACCTTCCGTCCATGTCGCTGCCGCGCAAAGGTCCGGCTTCGGAACAGGCGCCGGAAGAAGTCGGTAGCCGGAGCGAATAGTCCTCAGTCGTTAGTTGTCAGTTGTCAGTCGTCAGTTATCAGTTTCAGCCTGCCGACGTGGCCACCGATAACTGATTACTGACGACTGAAAACTGAAAACTAAAAACTATGGAGATCACCGCACAACTGGTAAAACAACTCCGCGAGCGCACGGGAGCGGGAATGATGGAGTGCAAGTCAGCTCTCGTCGAGGCGAATGGCGATATTCCCGCAGCCGAGATCGTGCTGCGCAAGAAAGGCATCGCCTCGGCGGCGAAGAAGTCCGCGCGCAGCACCAGACAGGGAATCGTGGACAGCTATATTCATCCCGGCTCGCAGATAGGGGTGCTTATCGAGGTAAACTGCGAGTCCGACTTCGTCGCGCGCACCGGGGAGTTTCAAACTTTGGTGCACGATCTGGCAATGCAGGTAGCCGCCGCCGATCCCAAGTTCGTTCGCAGGGAGGATGTCACCGAATCAGCGCTGGCGCAGGAACGCGAGATTCAGCGGGCTCGCGCCCTCCAGGAAGGCAAGCCCGAAAAGATGGTCGATAAGATCGTCGAAGGGCGCATGAACAAATTCTACGAGGAAGTCTGCCTTCTGGAGCAGCCTTTCATCAAAGAGAACACGACCAGTGTTTCCGATCTGATCAAATCTACAATCGCGAAACTGGGAGAGAATATTTCGGTGTCGCGGTTTGTGCGATTCAAGGTTGGGGACACAGCGACGGAGTAGTTAGAGAATGAGATAGAGCAGGCTCTAGCCTGGGGGTGCCCCCTGGGCCCGAGGCTTCGGCCTCCCTCCGGACCTGGGCTGAAGCCCAGGTTGCAGGCTAAAGCCCGCTCCACGGGTTGATCCACATGCCGGCCTACCACCGCATCCTGCTCAAACTGTCCGGCGAAGTGCTCGCCGGCACGCGGGATTTCGGAATCGATTCCGAGCGCGTCGGCTCGTTGGCCGCCGAGATCGCCGACGTGTCCCGGACCGGCGTCGAGATGGGATTGGTGGTCGGTGGGGGGAATTTCTTCCGTGGCGTTGCGGCAGCCGCGAAAAACATGGACCGCGTCACCGCCGACCACATGGGCATGCTCGCCACGGTCATCAACGCGCTAGCCCTCCAGGACGCTCTCGAAAAGGCAGGCATTCCGGCCCGCGTGATGACCGCTATCGAGATGCACCAGGTCGCCGAACCGTATATTCGCCGCCGCGCCATCCGTCATTTGGAGAAGGGCCGCATCGTGATCTTCGCGGGGGGCACTTCCAACCCGTTTTTCTCCACCGATACGGCGGCGGCGCTGCGCGCTCTGGAGATTCACGCCGAAGTGATCGCCAAAGCAACCCGCGTCGACGGCGTCTACGATAAGGACCCGCTTGCTAACGCCGGGGCCGTGCGCTTTGCCCAGATCCAATATTCGGAAGTCCTTTCCAAGGATCTCCGGGTCCTGGACGCCTCGGCCGTGGCCATGTGCCGGGAGAATCGCCTGCCCATTGTGGTCTTCAACTTGACCGTCCATGGCAATATAATGCGTATGGCGAAGGGCGAAGCGAT
>JASIEN010000574.1 GCA_030045935.1 Candidatus Sulfotelmatobacter sp. | reverse complement strand
GGTGACCACCGCGGTAAGAACCACTGGCTGGCCGTAGGCGGCAGGGTTCGGCGCAGACGACAGCGTAGTGGTGGTCAGAGCGCTGGGGGTCACAACCTGCTTGATTACTGGGGATGTGCTGGCCATGAGGCTCGCATCGCTGCGGTAGCTCGCCGCGATACGATAGGTGCCTGCAGGGAGGCCGTGGGCGGTGAGTGACGCGACCCCTCCCTTCAGGGTGCCCTTGCCGAGCACCGCAGAGCCATTGAAGAAGGTCACGCCCTCTCCGTCCGGGGGGGATCCCGACGCCGAGCTTACCGTGGCGGTGAACGTAAGCTTCTGTCCGAACGGGCTGGGATTCTGGCTGGAGGTCAGCGAGGTTGATGTGGGGGAGTCGCTGAAGACGGTGTTGTTGAGCAACACGGTTACGCCGTTGGACCAAAAGTGCGCCACCACTAGGTCGGGTTCGCCGTCTCCATTCAGGTCGGCGGCAGTGATCGACTGGGCGTCGTCTGCGCCGGCGTCGAATACTCGGGGCTGTATGAACCATCCGTCACCGGTGCTCGTAAGCGCCACAACAAAGCCCTCCCCCCCAGTGCAGTGTGAGTCTTCGCACTGCCCGGTCGCCAGATCGGGAATCCCATCCCCGTTCAGATCTGCAACTGCAAAGGACTGGCCATACCCCGTTTTTCGTACCACGGGTGGCTTGGTCGTGAAGGTGCCGTCGCCGTTCCCGAATAGCACGCGGACTTTGGTGCCCCTGACAGAACCATAACCCTCGGCGAGGACGTCGAGTTCGCCATCGCCCTTTACATCTTCCGCCACGGAGATGGCGAAAATACCCGAAATATCCTGATAGCCAACCGGCGGCTGGAATGTTCCGTCTCCGTTGCCAAGTAACACGTAAACCGCTCCGCCAGCCGCCATGAGCAAGTCAGGTTTGCCGTCGCCATTCACATCGGCTACAGTCGGCGAGATTCCGCCGTATCCCAATGGGCCGGAGGGTGGCTGAAAGGTGCCGTCACCGTTACCCAGAAAGAGGAGGGCGCCTTCTCCGTCCGTCCCGACAACCGCGTCGAGATTGCCGTCCAGGTTTACGTCTGCCACCGCCATTTGCCACGCTGGGGGGCCCCCGGTGCTGATGGTGATGGGACTCTGGAACGTGCCGTCGCCGTTGCCGAGGAAGACTGCCAACACTCCGTCTGAACCCGGGCAGTCTAGTCCGGCGGTCGAGGAGCAGTTAGCGACCACGATGTCGAGTTTGCCATCGTTGTTCACATCGGCTGAAATCACCGCGTCAGGAAAGCCTCCTGCAGAATCGAAGGATGTGGCGGGCTGGAATGTTCCGTCACCGTTGCCCAGCAACACGCTGACCAGGCCGTCGCCATTGGGCGAGCCGATTCCGCTAATGACGATGATGTCGGGAATTCCGTCGCCGTTGACATCTCCGACAGCGGCAGACATTGAATACCCGCCGGGGAGGGGGTACGTTACGGGCGGCTCGAAAGACAAAGCGCTGACGCTGGGTACGGCTTGGTCCGGGCCAGCGTCGGCCGAACGCGGGAGTCCCGGACTTTGAAGTCTTGCCAGGGGTGGGCCGCCGCTCGGCGACGCTGCGGACGCCGAATTGCTGGCCGACACCTGACCCGCGTGCTGGGCTGCGGCGAGGGCCACCAGGATGGTAAGAGCCGCGACGAATGGAGCCAAGGCAGCGAAGATGCGGGTCTTTATCGCTATCGTTCTTAGGGAATCTTGGCGGGTCATGGGAGACCTCCTTGAGTGGGGCTGCGTGCGGGGTTTCCTGGACTTGGATTACCGGGGTGAAACCGAGGGGGAGGGAAAGTGGCGACTCAGCTCCACGGAACGATTGCACGCCAGGCAGCGGCCCAAGTCAAGAGATTTTTGGGCGCGCCGAAGATCGCGGCCGGCAGCTAGGCAGCGTAGTACAACTCTTCGACGGCCTTCTGCACCTTCGCCGACAGCGTCTCTAAATCTCGCATCGTCATCCCAGTAGTGGAGATCGGCTCGCCTACCCGCATTCCGAGCGGCCGGCATTTGATGTGATAGGTATCCATCGGCAGCAGTTCGTAGGTTCCGATTAAGGCGATGGGCACGATGTCGACCTGCGCTTTGAGGGCGAGAAAAAAGGCTCCGGGCAGGAACGGCTTGATGTACCCGTCGTTTGTGCGTCCACCTTCGGGAAAAATCACCAGTGGCATTCCGGCTTTCAAACTTTTCACCGCGGAACGAATCGCTGCGATCGAATTGCTCGGCCGCTGCTGATCGATGCAGACTTGCCCCGAGCGCTTCAGTTGCCAGCCGACCAGCGGGTACGAGAGCAACTCTTTTTTGAAGACAATGCGGAATTGAAAAGGAAGGTGAACGTAGAGGACGGGAATGTCCATGGCTGATGCGTGATTCGCGGCATAGACGTGCGGTCGAGAGGTGTCGATCTTTTCAAGGCCCGTGACTTTTACCGGCGAGAAGATGCTTCCCAGAATCAGCCGCGACCAGGTTCGCGAAAACCAGTGCAATATGCTGCCGTCGCGGTCGAAAAAGCCGGCAGGAAGCGCAAGGAGTCCCATGGCCAGCGTGTAAAGCCAGATCAGCGGGTCGAAAAAGAAGTAAGAACGCAGGCGGCTCGACCAGCCGTATTTTTTTCCGGGAATCGCGTGCGGGCTCGGTCGCGGTGCCGTAATCGGCGAAGGCTGTTCGCGCTGCTCAATTTCGACCCGTGAATTTACTTCCTGCACGTTTCTATTTTAGGGGATTTCTTGGAAAAAACATTCGCGAATGGTGCGTCAAGTCCGCAAGCCGGCAACACTCATCACCTCGCCCACCAGATAGATCGATCCGGTGATCACGAGGACGGAGTTGCTTTCTAGCGCGAGCGCCCGGGCGCGCGCGAAGGCTCGTGAAACGTCTTCGATCGTTTCGATTTCCGTCGATGCTCGACCTGCGGCCTCGCGAATTTCCTCGGGCGACGCCGCTCGTGGATTTTCCGGTCTCGTAGCTATGACCTGCTCCGCCAGCGGAAACAGTATTTCGGCCATCTCAGAGATTGCCTTGTCGCGCATTGCCGCAAACAAAAAAATGAGAGAACGGCCGCCGTACTGCTCTGAGAGCGCCGAGCGCAGTGCCCAGGCTCCAGCGGGATTGTGCGCGACATCGATGACCATCTCGGGCCATCCCGCGCGCACGGGAACCATCTGAAAGCGCGCGGGCCAACGCGTCTCCCGAATGCCGCGCTCGATGGTTGGCGCAGTGATTCCAGGGAATCGCTGCTCACTCAGTTCGACCGCCGCGGCGATTGCCAGCGCTACGTTGCGCAACTGATGCCGTCCGACTAATGGGCTTTGTACCAATATCTCTTCGCCCATTACCTGCAAGGAGTACCGAGTACCGAGCACCGGGTACCGGGCACCGATGAGCGGATCGTGAGGAACAAGCGGTGGAACATAATTCACCGCGTTCACAGCCCGCGCTCCCAATTCCAGAATCGCTTTACCGATTACGTCGTTTGCCTGCGGGTGCTGTGGAAGCGTAACTACCGCTCCTTGGGGACGAATGATTCCTGCTTTCTCCCGCGCGATTTCGCCCACAGTGTTGCCGAGATATTTCTGATGATCGAGAGAGATATCGGCTATAACGCTCACTCGTGGCTCAACCACGTTGGTAGCATCCAGCCGGCCGCCCATTCCGACCTCAAGCACTGCAATTGCGATCTGCTCACGGGCAAATTGCGCGAAAGCAATCGCGGTCATCATTTCGAAAAAACTCGGATGCCATGGCAGCTCGCGGTGCTCGACCAGCTTCTCCGCAATCGCATCGACCTCGCCGTGCAGACAAGCAAAATCATCATCGCTGATCTCTTCCCCGTTGACTCTGATTCGCTCGTTGATGCGCACGAGATGCGGCGAGGTATACAAACCGGTCTTCAAACCGGAAGCGCGCAGAATCGACGCCAGTGTCGCGGCGGTTGAACCTTTGCCGTTTGTCCCCGCAATCAGCACGCTCGGAAAATGCCGCTCGGGATGTGCCATAGCTTCCAAGAGCACGCGCATGTGCACCAGATCAAACTTGTGTGCAGGCGTCTGCGCCAGCTCGTGTCCGAGAGCGAACATGCGGGCAACGGCGGTTTCGTAGGAGGAAGAAGCCATCAGCTTTCAGACGTCAGCTATCAGCGATGTTTACTCGGATTACCGGCTTCATGGAAGATTCCGGGCGTGAAGGCTTTTACTGACAGCCGAGAGCTGATAGCTGACAGCTCTTTCACGCTGCCATAAAATCCAGCGCTCGCGCAATGTACGGCTTGAGTTCTTTGCGAGGTACCACGGCGTCGAGCATGCCGTGTTGCAAAAGAAATTCGCTGCGCTGAAATCCCTGGGGCAGTTTCTGGCGGATGGTCTGCTCGATCACGCGTGGGCCGGCGAAACCGATCAGTGCGCCAGGTTCCGCAATGTTGAGATCGCCGAGCATCGCGAAAGAAGCCGTAACGCCACCGGTGGTCGGGTCGGTGAGCACGGAAATATAAGGAACTTTTGTTTTATCCAGACGAGCGAGCGCTGCAGAAATTTTGGCCAGCTGCATGAGGCTGACCACGCCCTCCATCATGCGCGCGCCCCCCGAAGCTGAGACGATGATCAGCGGCGTTCTGGAATCCGCCGAGCGCTCGATGGCACGGGTGATCATCTCCCCCACGACCGCCCCCATGCTGCCGCCGATGAACGCGTACTCCATTACGCTTGCGATCACCGGCCGCCCCATCAGCTTGCCCTGGGCGTTGATTACCGCATCTTTCAATCCCGTATCCTGCTGCGCCCGCCGCAGGCGCGATGAGTACGGCTTCAGGTCTACAAATTTCAGCGGGTCGGTTGACGACAGTCCCTCGTCGAAAGTTTGGTATTGATTTTCATCCATTAGCAGCGACAAGCGGGCGCGGGCGTCGATGCGGAAGTGCTTTTCGCATTTCGGGCAGACGTTCAGGTTCTCTTCCAGATCCTTCTTCCAGATGATCTGCCGGCAGTTCTCACACTTCACCCACAATCCCTCGGTGCGAACGGTCTTTTCGCCCGAAGGACTCAACTCTGCGGATTCGCGTTTGAACCAAGCCATATAAAGAAGTTGTCAGTTGCCAGTACCCAGTTGCCAGTTTTCGAGTTGCCGCGGCTGACTAATCCGGTCGGCCTGGAGGCATAATTCCGACTGGGTGCTGGGTACTTGATACCGGGTACTAATACTCGATTCCTCTCTGCGCCATGACGCCCCGCTCATATGCGTGCTTGACCTGGCGCATTTCGGTCACCGTGTCGGCAACCTCGACAATTGTGGGGTGTGCGTTGCGGCCCGTCAAGATCACATGCACAAGCTCCGGCTTGCGCTTTAGAGCTTGCACCACCCTTGCTGCATCCAGCATCCCGTAGCTGATCGCGTAGTTAATCTCGTCCAGGATCACTAAATCCCAATCGCCAGACTGAATGGCCGTGTCCGCTTCTGCCCAGGCTTCCTCCACCATTTTCACATCTTGCGGGTCAGGTTTCTCCGTCCCAACTTTCACAAACCCACGGCCCATCTGTTTCATCACGAACTTGTCGCCGAAGGCTTTCACGGCATCCAGCTCGCCGTAATGCCACGAGCCCTTCAGAAATTGCAGCATCAGCACCCGCATTCCCTGGCCAACCGCTCGCAGAGCGGTTCCCATTGCCGCCGTAGTTTTGCCTTTGCCCGGGCCGGTATTGACGATGATGAGTCCGCGTCGTACGTCGGTCATAGGGAACTCAAATCGATTGTATTAGAAATCTTCAGTGAGGGCAGCGGACCGGGAACCCCTGACTTT
>JASIEN010000573.1 GCA_030045935.1 Candidatus Sulfotelmatobacter sp. | reverse complement strand
GATCTCGCTCTTGACGCCGATCTGGGCCAGGTGAAGATCGACGCCTCCCAGGCTCAGCAGGTGCTGCTAAATCTGGTCCTCAATGCACGCGATGCACTGCCAAACGGTGGACGCATCACCATCGAAACCAGCAATTGCAGATTTCAGCCAATCACGAAGGAAGCCCGCGGCAATTCGACTGAATTTGCCTGCATCATGCTGGCGGTTACCGATACCGGTGTCGGAATGTCGGCCGAAACGTGTCAGCAGCTTTTTGAGCCATTTTTCACAACCAAAAATTCCGGTCAGGGAACGGGGCTTGGATTAACCACCGTCCGCGGCATTGTCAGCGGGCATCATGGGTTGATCCATTTCGACAGCGAACCGGGGCAGGGAACTCGCGTTATGGTTCTTTTCCCCCGGGCGCTGCCGGAAGCTCCGGTGCAGCTTTCTTCGAGTTCAGCAATTTCCAGCCCTGCAATATTGAAGACAAATTCATTTCAAGAAGAGAAGAAGGAAACACAACTATGACGTCCGCCGCTGTAAGCCACTCCGTCTCTGTTGCTCCCCAGATGATGGCCGCCAACTTTCTGAACCTGCTTATCGTCGACGACGAGCGCTCCATTCGCGACGCTTGCCGGGAGGTGGCGCTTTCGCTGGGATTCATCACTCACGTTGCCGATTCCGCCGAGCATGCCTATCGCCTGCTCCAGACGCAAAACATCGATGCGATTTTGCTTGATCTACGCTTGCCAGGCGCGAGCGGGCTGGAAGCACTGCGGCACATCAAATCGCAGCGCCCCGAAGCCCTCGTCGTTGTTGTTACCGGCTACGGAACGGTGCAATCGGCCGTGCAGGCCATGAAAAATGGCGCTTACGAATACGTAACCAAACCCTTCAGCATCGACGAATTGAAGCTGCTGCTGGAGCGTGTCTCGAACCACCTCAAGCTCAAAAGTGAAAACCGCATGTTGCGCGAGAAGCTGAAGTCGAAACAGGGCTATGGCGGCATCGTGGGCCGCGCCGCTGAGATGGAAAAGCTCTATCGCATTATTGCCAAAGCAGCCAACAGCACTCATCCTGTACTGATTCTTGGCGAGAGCGGTACGGGCAAAGAGCTGGTTGCCCGCTCCATCCATTATTCCGGTCCATTCCACGACAAGCCGTTCATTCCCGTCGATTGTGGCTCGCTCGTGCCTTCGTTGATCGAGAGCGAATTATTCGGGTACGTGAAAGGCGCGTTCACTGGAGCAAACCAGGCAAAAGACGGCCTGCTCGCCATTGCCGAAGGCGGAACAGTCTTTTTGGATGAAGTTGGCGAACTACCCATCGATTTGCAAGCCAAACTTCTGCGCGCCATTCAGGAAAAAGAAATCCGTCCGGTCGGAAGCACGCGGCGCATTCCGATCAATCTGCGTATTCTGGCGGCAACTAATCGTGCGCTCGAGCAAGCAGTAACGGAAGCCTCGTTCCGCCGCGATTTGTATTTCCGCCTGAACGTCCTTAGCCTGCGCATTCCACCGCTGCGCGAGCGGCGCGAGGATATCCCTCTGCTGATCAATCATTTCATGGAGCGGGCGGCGCACGCTTCGGGTCAGGAGAAGATTCTTTCTGATGAGGCCATTAAAGTATTGCTGGCCTATGACTGGCCGGGAAACGTCCGCGAGCTGGAAAACTGTCTGGAACGCACCTGTGCATTTACCAGTGGCCCGGTCATAAACGTCGCGGACTTGCCGCCGGCCATCGCCGGCGCTCAGAGCGTGGTTCCAGGAAATGGCCACGGAAATGGACGCCCGAAGATCGTTCCCATGGCAGAGCTGGAGCGGCAGACGATTCTCAATGCCATCGCCGAGCTCAATGGCGACAAGCTGCAAGCCGCACGCTTGTTGGGCATAGGAAAGACAACGCTCTATCGCAAGCTGAAAGACTACGCTGCACAAAGCGTGTAGGGGGGCGAAGCCTGCCCTGAGAGCGCAAGCGATCGAATCGGATGAATAATCCCACGTCAGAACGAGGGCAGGGGTATCTGTTCCACATTGGCAATGGCCGGTTTCATCGCTCAGGCTAAAGCCTGTATTTTCAGTCTTCGAGGCTTGGCGACCAGTTTGCTCTGAAAGCTGCATGATTCTACTCATAACCCCTTCGGCGCGCGGTCAGGAATGCGCTGCCATGCTGAAAGAGTCTACCGGCGAAGAGACCCAGTGGGCGGAGGGCTTGCCCCAGGCTCTCTCCCGGCTACGAGAACAGGTCTACTCGGCGGTAGTGCTCGATCAGTTTCTCCTCGAGAATGATCCCAGCGAAAGTGATCAGATGCTTGAACATCTGGGCACGGCATATCCCGTCTACGTCAATTTCGCCATCAGTGGCAAGCAGCGGTTGCTGCGTGAGGTACGTTCGGCCCTGCATCGGCGCAAGCGGGAGGAGGAACAGGCGCGGCTTTCAGTTCAACAACAGATCCGCAGCGAGATGTGTGAGTCGTTGACAGCCCTGTTGCTCTCCTGTGAACTGGCCATGGCTGTGCCGCAAGTCCCCACGCCGGCCGCGGAAAAAATTCGCATCATCGACGACCTTGCCCGCGGCATGAGAGCGCGGCTGGGAGCGGGGTGAGGGCGGATTTCGCTCAAGGCTCCCGCACCGAAGATTTTGAGGCAATCGGGATGTTACGAGAACTCACGAAGACCCGTGAGCAGCGATGCGTTCAAAAATCTCGCAAAGCCGTCCCGAACTGATGTCCGATACATCTACGCCGTAAACGTCCCTTATTTTCGCAAACAAGGCGTCGTTCGTTCTTTCCGTGTGGAAGTCCCACAGGCTGGACTCGTCTGAAATCCACGCCCGCTCCAGTCCAAGCACGCGATGGGTGAAATCTTCGGCTAGGTTGCGATGCGCATTGATCCGTCCTGAGGGAGCAAATTCTCGGCTTGGATCTGAATCAGGCATCCTGCGCACATTATGCGCTCGGTTAGAAAGTTGAGGGCGCAATCCCGATATTGCGACAGCTAAATTCCCCTTCGCAACCGACCCAGCTTCGCATAGAATAGGCGAACAAAGTGTGAAGTCGAACCTGTGGCGGCTTCGCTCTCCCGGAGGTTCTGTTGCACGTTCTGGTCACCACCGATACGCTCTCGAGTTCCTGGACCTACACCCGTGAACTGGTCACAGGTCTAGTCAGCCGCGGGCTGCGCGTGACCCTGGTCAGCTTCGGCGAGATTCCATTACCCGACCAGACCGCGTGGATGGATCTTCTGCACGGCCTGGAATACCGCCCTACCGCGTTCCGCCTGGAATGGATGGATGGCGCGCCCAGTGACCTCGCGGAATCCTCCGCATTTCTTGCCAACCTGATTCGCGAAGTCGACCCAGATCTGCTGCATCTGCATCAGTTCTGCCACGGCGATCTGAAAGTTGAAGTTCCGCGCGTGATCACCGCACACGGCGATCTGATCAGCTGGACCCAGGCTGTGCAGGGCCGCACGCCGCAACCCAGCCGCTGGCTTCAGTGGTATCGCGAAACCGTGATTCGCGGAATCGCCGGAGCCGACGTTGTGGTTGCACCCTCGGCCTGCATGCTCGATACGGTTATTTCGACATATCGTCGGCCGCGCCGCGCCGCCATCATCTGTCCTGGCCGCAACCCGATCTTTTTCAACCCTTATGTGAGCAAAGACGATTCGGTATTGGCGGTAGGGCGTCTGGTCGATGCTGGCAAGCAGGTTTCCCTGCTGACGCAGCATCCGCAACCTTTTCCGGTGTGTATTGTTGGGGCAGACCATGCCCTGCCTGTGTTGCGTATTCCCATCCGCGCCGACGTGAAGGTCGCGACTGAAAAAAATCGCGTTGCCATTCGCGGCCCGCAGACTGAGGCACAGTTGCGCGCGCTCTACAGCCGTGCCGCGATCTATGCGGCTACGGCCCGTTACGAACCGCTCGGCATCACGCCCCTGGAGGCCGCTTTCTCACGCTGCGCAATCGTGGCCAACGACATTCCCAGTTTCCGCGAGATGTGGGGCGATGCTGCGCTTTACTTCCGCACCAACGATGGCGCCAGCCTGGCCGAGAATCTCCGCCGCCTCGATGCCGATCGCGGACTGCGCCAGGCCTACGCCGACCGCGCTTACGCGCGCGCCCGCCAGCGTTTCACCGCGAAACGCATGATCGACGACTACATCGAGCTCTATCGCGGTCTGGTCCCGAAAAGCTGCCTCGCAGCCTAAGAACGCCAGCCCAAGAACCCCAGCCCAAGAAGCCCAGCTCAAGAAGCCCAGCCAAAGACCGGCAATCTTAAACCTGTCCACGACACCGGAACTGCTTTTCTAACCGGCAGATC
>JASIEN010000572.1 GCA_030045935.1 Candidatus Sulfotelmatobacter sp. | reverse complement strand
ATGCCCGGCTTCAACAGCTGGACTAGAACTTGGATCGCCGAATATACCTCCACGCAGGAGATTTATTGGAGGGTTCCCGGCGATGTGCTCGATATCACAAAGTTGCCCTCACGCGCCTTCGATTCGCCCGAGCAGCGCCGCGAAACGGAGCAATTATTCTCTGATTACAACGTCAACCACGAACTTACCCCCGAAATCGACGCCGGCTTTGCGGCGCTGGCTTCAGTCCGGATTCGATACGAACCGTTCCGTTATTACATCTGGCTGCCTGCCCTGCGCATCGCTGATATGTGGCTGCGCCCTCGCGTCGAGCTGTTGCCATCAGATCCCCGCTGGTGGGAATTCGACGACGATCCCGTGTGGCTCACGGTCAGCCTCGTCTTCGGGCTGATCAATCTCGCGTACATAGGACTTGCCACGGCCGGGGCGCTACGATCCCGAGCAGTCCTTGGCACGAGCTTGCTTCTGTTATTTGTGGGTCTGCGGTCGCTATTCCTTGGATCGTTGCAAAATCCCGAACCTCGCTACACCCTCGAATGCTATCCCGCGGTCATATTATGGGCTGCGGCGTTATTCCGCGAAAAAACCGATCTTAGCGATCGTAAATTCGCATAAGGCCCATTTAGGACAAACTGAATGTCACCCCAAGTCCTTCCAAATCCCGCACCTGGCCTATGAAAACGGGGATGCATGGGCTTTCACACGTTTGGCAATCCACTGAAGATTCAGCTTGAACTTTGTGGTCGCCTAGTTGCACAATAGCGGGCCATCAGTTCCCCCAGGGTCTCAAACGTAGTTCTTTTCCTGGGAACGAAACCCGAAATCTAAAGCCCTTGGTTGCGGGCCGGAGGCTCTATGCGTACATGCGCACGTGTAGTCGCTCTGATGGTTCTATCCCTGCTGCTAGTCCACATTTTGAGCTTTGCCCAATCCGCCACCAGTAGTGTGCGCGGCACGATCACGGATCCTAAGGGCCTGCTGATCCCTGGCGCCAATGTGACCCTGAGTAACGCCTCCACCGGATTCTCGCGCAGCGGCAAGAGCGACAGCCAGGGGGTTTACCAATTTCTGGAAGTCCCGCCGGCAACGTATGTGCTTACGGTTGAGGCTAAGGGCTTTGCCACCGTGAAGCGCGAGTACGTTATTTTACAAGTGAGCAGCCCCGCCACTTTGAACCTGGAGTTGCAGGTGAGGGGCGGTTCAGAGGTGGTAGAAGTACAGGGCGAAGCGCCAATGGTGAATACGACAGACGCCACCCTGGGCAATACCTTCAACGTCCGACAAATAACCGAGCTGCCATCGGAGGGTCGCGATCCTGCGGCCATTCTCAGTTTGCAGCCCGGAGTGACCTACATTGGGAATGAAACCAACGACCAGCAGATGTATGACAGCCGCGGCGGCGCGGTCAACGGCGCGCGCAGCGATCAGACCAATATTACGGTAGATGGTTTGGACAACAACGATCAGCTCGAAGGCTTTGCCTTCGAAGGCGCTATGCGCACCACGCTTGACTCCCTGCAGGAATTCCGCGTCACAACTGGCAACTACGACGCGGCCTCGGGCCGCTCTTCCGGAGCGCAGGTGAATATGGTTACGAAGAGCGGGACCAACGCGATCCATGGCTCTGTTTATGAATATCACCGGCCTTCTTTCACGGTGGCGAACGACTGGTTCATCAAACAGGCGGAATTGAGCTCCGGCCTGCCGAACGTGCCTGAACACATTCTGCGCAACACGTTTGGAGGAACAATCGGAGGGCCGATCAAGAAAGACCGTCTCTTCTATTTCGCCGCCTATGAAGGCCAGCGCACCGCCGATCAGGTGCCGACCACGCGCGCAGTTCCGACCCAGAGTTTGCGCGACGGCTACCTTACCTATCTTTGCAACCCGAGCAGCGACCCGAACTGCGTTTTGGGGAGCCCTAATGCCAACGGAGTTTCGGTGACGGCGAATCCCAGCTTTCTTCCTGACTATGTTGCCCAGCTAACACCCGCGCAGATCGAATCGCTTGACGTAAACTGCCAGTCTAACGGGACCTGCCCGCCCACTCCGGGGAACCCGACGGGTGGCGGACCGAACGGATATCTCGCTAACATCAACGGCGCCAATCCGAACGCGCTCTTCGCTCAATATCCCCTTCCAAACTCCATCGCGGAAGGCGACCTGCTCAACTCGGCTGCGTTTACCTTTGCCGGCAACGATCCCGTCAAACACGATACCTATATCGTAAAGCTGGATTACAAGATCAGTGCCAGCGGCAGCCATTCGTTGTTTGTGCGCGGCAATCTGCAGAACGATCACGAGTCGCAGCCGCCGGAGTTTCCCGGCCAGCCCGCCTTTGATTTTCTAACAAATAACAGCAAGGGGATCGCGGCCGGATATACCGCGCTTATCCGCAACAACCTGATCAATAATTTTCGCTATGCCTTCATTCGCGAGGGCATAGGGACGGGAGGATTAAACAGCCAGGACTACGTTACCTTCCGCGGACTGGATGACAGTCAGGCTCTGCTCAGCCAAACCATACTGACCAATGTGCCGGTGCACAATTTCATCGACGATGTTTCCTGGATGAAAGGCACGCACACCATCCAGTTCGGAACGAATTGGCGCCTGATTCACAACAACCGCGAGTCCAATGCTGAAAATATTTCCGTTGCGTATGAAAACCTGTACTGGCTGGATCCATCATTTATCGCCAATCAAGGCGTAAGTCTCGATCCCTCGCTTAATTCGACTTTTCCGCTGGTCGATCCGAACTTTGGAACTTCCTACAGCTTCGCCGCAATGCAAGTTGCCGGCATCCTCAGCCAGGTCTATACGGTGGCAAACCAGAATAAATTTGGCACCCAGATTCCGAATGGGCAGTTAATTCCGCGCCACTTCCAGAACTTTGAAGGCGAGATGTATCTGCAAGACAAGTGGAGCGTAACCCCGAACCTGGTGGTGACTTACGGTGTGCGCTATTCGCTGCTGCAACCGCCCTTTGAAAATACCGGCAACCAGGTTGCCCCCACCATAAACATGCATCAGTGGTTTATCAATCGCTGGAAATATGCGCAACTGGGAATTACGAACCAGCCAGACCTCACGTTCAACTTGTCTGGGCAGGCCAATGGCGGCAAACCCTACTGGAACTGGAGCTACGACAACGTCGCTCCGCGCTTCGCAATTGCCTATTCTCCCCATGCCGATGACGGCTTCTGGCACAAAATTTTGGGCGACAAGGGCAAAAGCTCGATTCGTGCCGGTTACGGCATTTACTACGACCACTTTGGTGAGGGCGTCGTCAATACGTTCGATCGCAACGGTTCCTGGGGCCTGACATCCACGTTCAGCAATCCCGCTGGCGTTCTAACCGTGGATAACGCTCCGCGTTACGCCGGAGTCTTAAAAGGTCCTTCGGTTCTTCCGCCCGGCCTCGTGGCGCCCTCGCCCAGCGGTTTTCCCTATACTCCGCCGAACAATCCAAATACTTATGGTCTGGCGATCGCGTGGGGCATCGATGACGGCTTGAAGACTCCATATTCACACGTCGTGGATTTTTCGCTGACCCGCGAATTTGCCCACAATTTCGTATTGGAGACTACATACACCGGCCGATTCGCGCGCCATCTGCTGCAAGAGAACGATCTGGCCCAGCCGCTCGACCTGGTCGATCCAAACAGCCACATGGATTACTTCACGGCCGCGCAAATGCTCTCTAAACAAGCGGCTGTCCAAACTCCCCTTACCAGCGTGCAATCGATTCCCTACTGGCAAGACCTGTTCCCAGCCGCCGCCGGATCGAATCTCCTCTCAGGCAATTCTGCTGGCACGATTCCCTGTTCGCCGCCGGGTACGTGGACGCCGAATCAATCTCTTACCGCCACGCAGAATATCTACGACGAATACTACTGCTTCTTAGGCAACGAGACCACCGCTCTGGAAATCTTGGACGCTTTTTGCTACCCGGCTTGTGCCGGTCCGACCGGCTCCAATCAGTTTTCGTATTATCAGGACCAGTTCTCCTCGCTCTATGCCTGGATGACCCGCAGCAACAGCAGCTACAACGGGCTGCAGGTCACTTTGCGTCATCCCATGAGTTACGGACTTCAGTTCGACTTGAACTATACCTACTCCAAATCTATTGACGAGAGTTCCAATGCCGAGCGCGTCAATTCTTTTGAGGCAGTAGGCGGAGTCGCATATAACGATCAGGCCATCAATGCGTTTTCTCCTGACCTGTGGCGGGCAGTCTCTGATTTCGACACCACTCACCAGATCAACGCCAACTGGATCTGGGACATTCCCTACGGCAAGGGCCGCCGCTGGAGCGCGGGCAATGGCTTCCTCAACCAAGTCTTCGGGAATTGGGGGCTAACCGGCTTATACCGCTGGACCAGCGGTTTTCCATTCAGCGTGGTGGCCGGAGCAGGCTGGCCCACGGATTTTGAATTGGAAGGCAATGCCGTATTGGTGGGTCCGAGACCGAAGACCGGGGTTTTCATCACGCCAAGC
This sequence comes from Candidatus Sulfotelmatobacter sp., assembly GCA_030045935.1. Lineage (GTDB taxonomy): Bacteria > Acidobacteriota > Terriglobia > Terriglobales > Acidobacteriaceae > Sulfotelmatobacter. The sequence continues at coordinate 3,469 of JASIEN010000572.1, read as the reverse complement.
GGAGCTCCGAATGTCTTTAACAATCCCGAGGTGAACATCACTTGCGCTTGCCCATTCTCGCCGGGCGGAACGGTCAACTTCCGCGCTCCTTACCCCGGTGAAGCCGGCCAACGCAACAACTTCCGTGGTCCGGGATTTTTTGACGTTGACGGCGGGCTTGCCAAAGTTTGGAACCTCTCTGAGGACAAGCTTATTCGCTTTGCATGGGAAGTGTTTAACGTGACCAACTCGGTGCGCTTCGATGCTGGAAATGCTCTGCCGAACGAAGACCTGGTTGATATCACCAGCTTTGGGAACTTCCAGCGAACGCTGACGACGCCGCGGGTGATGCAGTTCTCCTTACGATTTGCGTTCTAGGCAGGCAAGTCTACGACAGCGGCGAATCGCTCATGCGGAAGCGTGTGCGCACGTGCTCGGAGATCAACTCGATCGCCGGCCGGTTCATGACAGGATCGCTCTGGGCCAGATAGCGCATGGCCTCGACCAGAACCCGCTGGCCATCCACATAACGCGGATCAGAGGTACGTTCTCTTCGTTTGCGGAAATTCGGGCGTGCGGGGATGGTGAAAACTCTTGCCATGGTGAGTTGGATGAATGTCCCTTTGTGAAGTCTTTATGAAGTATAGCGTCCGCCCCGCCTGACTCCGCAACAGATTTCTCTATGCTTTTATTTTCAGTAACTTAGCCGCGAGGTGAAACAAATTGCGTCCTTTTCGAAGTTTTCAGCTGGAATACGTCATTCCCAATCTTGGCCGGCATTTTGATCGCAGAGTACTTCGCCATGCGGTAGTCGCCTTCGCCCTGGAAAAACTGCTGCTGGACTGAGATGCCCCGGCTCATGTCAATCCACAAGAGTATCTTTGAAATGTTGTTGCGCAGCTTCTCACTTTTCGGCACCAGCTGCAATTCAATGGTCGGCGCGCCGTCGACGGTCTGAGGACCAAGCAAAGTCACATCGAAGGATTTTTTCAGATCCTGGCCGCTTCCACCGAAGCCCAGCACAAGAAAACTTTCAATGTCACCGCGATTGCTGCCCGCCGAATACTCCATCACTTGGTCGACCTTCGGCTGATAAACCTGAAGTTTGCCAGTCTTGTACAACACAAACTTTTTGTCCGGCTCACGCACCTCGGCCATCATTTCGATGTCCTGGCCGGTGCGGCGATAATAAACCGTCCCTTTCTCCAAGTCATGGTCATCGACCACTTTTTCGTACTGGTCCCATACGAAGTCAGCCTCAAGCGAGCGGAAAGAGGCCGCGGTCGAGTCCATTTTCTTTAGAACGTCATCGAGGGTAGGAGCTTGCGCCGCCTGCGCGTGCGCCAGACTGTCCAGCAATATCAACGAGAGAACACCGATGGAGACCACGAACGTTCTTCTCACTGGTTTCGTTTCACCCACACTCGATATTCTTGCGTGCCGCTGGCGTCTGAAACTTTTTCATACTTCACAATCGAGGTTGCGCCGGAAATCGGCCCGATGATGTTTAGCAATTGGCTGCGAATTCCCACCTCATTAGCGGCATTAATGCGCGATGCTTCGATCTCGTATACCACTCCCCCCGACCCATCCGAAGTCACGACAACGCCCGTACGATGCGGCTCCGTCGCCGCAGGCTTGTCGTTAAAATTGATCACTCGCGGTGAGAGAAAGATAAACAGCAGGATCAGCGTGACCATAATGTCGTAATGCAGCGTGCCGCGTTCATGCTGCCATAAGACGTAGCTGCGAATTGTGCTGAAGAAGCTCATGAATCCACAGCGATGAGCTATGAGCGGCGAGGGAGCGGGTTGGTTTCTGCTCTCACTTTACTCCCCATGACAGTCGATTCGCTGATAGCCCATTCGTCGCTAGAATTTCTTTGCCACAATCCTCTCCGCCCCGACATACTGACGCAGCGCCTCAGGAATCACCACGCTTCCATCCGCCTGCTGATAATTCTCCACGATCGCGACCCATGTACGGCCCACAGCCAGCCCACTCCCGTTCAGCGTATGCACGAACTCCGGCTTGTTTTTCCCATCTGGGCGATGACGAATGTTCGCCCGCCGCGCCTGATAGGCCTCAAAATTCGAGCAGGAAGAAATTTCGCGGAAGACCTGCTGTCCAGGCAGCCAGACTTCAATATCATAAGTCTTCGCCGCCGCAGCTCCCATATCGCCGGTACAAAGCGTGACCACACGATAGTGCAGCCCGAGCTTCTGCAAAACCGTTTCGGCATTGCGCGTCAGCTTTTCATGCTCATCATACGACTGCTCGGGACGGGTGAACTTCACCAATTCAACCTTCTGAAACTGATGCTGGCGGATGATTCCGCGCACATCTTTGCCGTACGATCCCGCCTCGCTGCGAAAACATGGCGTGTAAGTGGTTAACGAAATCGGCAAGCGCGTCGAGTCAAGAACTTCATCACGATACAAGTTTGTCACGGGAACTTCGGCCGTGGGAATCAGCCACAAATCCTTCTCGCCATGCGGAACGCGAAATGAATCGGCGGCAAATTTGGGCAACTGCCCGGTGCCGTACATCGAATCGGAATTGACCAAGAACGGCGGCAGCACCTCAGTGTATCCGTGCTCGCGGGTATGCAGATCGAGCATGAAATTGGCCAGTGCCCGCTCGAGTTTCGCGCCCAGATCCCAATACACGGCAAAACGCGCACCGGTCAGCTTCACAGCACGCTCCAGGTCGAGCACACCAAGTTCGGGACCTAAATCCCAATGCGGCTTGGGAGTGAAATCAAACTTCGGCGGCGAACCCCAGCGCCGAACTTCCACATTCTCTTCTGCCGAGTGCCCCACCGGGACACTGACATGCGGCATGTTGGGAATGCCGGCAAGAATCTCTTTGAGCTGCCCGTCAAACTCTACAACGACCTTTTCGCGCTCCTGAATCTGCTCTCGCAGTTCTTTTGTCTCGGCCATCGCCGCGGTCGCATCGTGGCCGGCTTTCTTCAGCTTGGCGATCTCCTCCGAAGCCTTGTTGCGCCGTGCCTTCATCGTCTCGGCTTCGGTGATTGCCTGCCGCCGCCGCACGTCAATACTGGCGAAGTCTTTGAGCACGGCGTTCGGATCCATGCCGCGTCGGCGCAGCATTTCCTCCACCTGCGGCAAATGGTCACGAACAAAATTCAGGTCAAGCATGGGAAGTAATTAATGTATCGGAAAGGAGGCAGGGAATGCACGCGGGGCTGAAGAGTGCAATCCCGGCGTCATTCCGAAGGCCCGCTCCTTCACGAGCGGGCCGAGGAATCTCGCGCATGGAGAATCCCTCCCTCCGCCTGAAAAACGGCTACGTTCGGGATGATGCCGTTTTGAAGCTGAACTTAAACGACAGAAATCGGTGTGCCCGTCACTATCTCTTCTTCTGCGCCCCCTCTTGCACTATCATTGGCCGGCGGACAGGTACAATTGCGCCCTTCGCGGGATCAGCCGCTGCATGGGCCCGCGTGAGCACTTCCTGCTGGATG
>JASIEN010000571.1 GCA_030045935.1 Candidatus Sulfotelmatobacter sp. | reverse complement strand
CGCAGACTTTACCACCTGCGGCAAAAACATCTTGCCTGCGCCGAACAGATCGCCCACGATGCTCATACCGGCCATCAGCGGCCCTTCGATGACCGCCAGAGGGCGGCCCAATTTGACACGGGCCTCTTCGGCATCGGCTTCGATGTAGGTGTCGATTCCCTTGACCAGCGCGTGCGCAAGGCGTTCCTCGACCGTGCCGTTGCGCCACTCTTCCGTCTTCTTTTCAGTGGCGGCTTTGCCCGCGCCCTTTAGCGTCTCGCCGAAGTCGACCAGGCGCTCCGTGGCATCCGCCCGGCGGTTCAGCAGGACATCCTCAACAAGTTCCTTCAGTTCGGGCTCGATCTCTTCATAAACTTCGAGCATGCCGGCATTCACAATGCCCATGTCCATGCCGGCGGCGATTGCGTGATAAAGGAATGCCGAATGAATGGCTTCGCGAACGACGTTGTTTCCGCGAAAACTGAAAGAGATATTGGAAACGCCGCCGCTCACCTTGGCGAAGCGCAGGTTGGCTTTGATCCAACGAGTGGCGTTCATGTAGTCGACCGCGTAGTTGTTGTGCTCCTCCATGCCTGTGGCGACGGTGAGAATGTTCGGATCGAAGATAATGTCTTCCGGCGGAAAACCGACCTGGTTAACCAGGATTCTGTAAGCCCGTTGGCAGACGCGAATCTTGTCTTCGTAATTTGCGGCCTGACCCTGTTCGTCGAAGGCCATCACAACCACCGCTGCCCCATATTTCAAAATGGTCGCGGCATGCTCGCGAAATTTGTCCTCACCTTCTTTCAGCGAAATCGAATTGACGATTCCCTTACCCTGCAGGCACTTGAGTCCCGCCTCGATGACCTCCCACTTCGAGGAGTCGATCATGACCGGCACCTTCGCGACTTCGGGTTCGCTGGCCAGCAACTGCAGGAAGCGGGTCATCGCGGTAACGCCGTCAATCATGCCCTCGTCCATGCAGACATCGAGCACATTCGCACCATTCTCGACCTGCTGCCGGGCGACGCTTACTGCTTCCTCGTATTTGCCATCCTTGATGAGCCGGGCAAACTTCGGCGAACCGGCGACATTGGTTCTCTCGCCGATCATGATGTAGACGCCGGGCTGTTGAGTGAACGGCTGCGAGCCGGAGAGACGAAGGGGCTTGAACCTTGCTTCTCTGAGCTTGGACGCGTCCGCAATGGCGCTATCGGATGCGCTCACGCTCGGCTCACAGTCTCGCTTCGGCGAGCGAAGGATGGTTCAGCGTGCGAACCAAACTTTCGTGGAGGCTGGCCTTCGAGTGCCTTCGCGATAGCCGCGATGTGCTCGGGGGCATTCCCGCAGCAGCCGCCTGCAATGTTTAACAATCCTCCACGGGCAAAATCGGCCATATAACGGGCCATGTCCTCTGGGCCAAGATCGAAGCCGGTCTTCGACAGAGGATTCGGCAAACCCGCATTGGGGTAACAGCAGATCGCCACATCAGCCTTTTCCGAAAGTTCCTGCAGAAATGGATACAAGAGATCGGGGCCAAGCGAGCAGTTGAGGCCCACTGACAACGGTTTCACGTGGCGCACCGCGTTCCAGAAGGCCTCCATCGTTTGCGCGGAAATCATCGTCTCCCCACCGCGACCGACGGCGGCGGAGATCATCACGGGCAGTTCTTTGGCCTGCTGATCTTTACCCTGCCGACCTTGGTTCTGTTCATCCAGAACTTCCCGGATGGCGACGAGGGCTGCTTTCGCATTGAGCGAGTCGAAGATCGTCTCCACAAGTAGAAGGTCGACACCACCAGAAATAAGAGCACGTACCTGGTGCGCATAGGCGGCTTTGACTTGATCGAAGGTAACGACGCGAAACCCCGGGTCGTCGGCATCTGGCGAGTTCGATAGAGAAACCGTGAGCGGCCCGATAGCACCGGCCACGAAACGGTGACGCGAGGTTGCAGTTCCGATACGATCTGCCCATTGCCGGCATTGCTGCGCCGATTGCTCATTGATATCCCATGCCAACTCATTCAAAAACGAATCGTCTATGACCTTTTGGTAGAAGTCAGGGTTCTTGCGACCGCCGTGCTCCCGAGGATCGTCCACGAAAAATTCGCTCTGGGCGATGCTGGTCGCCCCGAATGTGTTCGTCTCAATGATGTCGGCCCCTGCCTCCAGGAATCTGCGATGGATGTCGCCAATCATTTCTGGCTTGGTTAGGGTGAACAGATCGCCATTGTTCAGAAGGCTTTTCTTCGCATCTTTGAAGCGCTCCCCGCGAATGTCCGCTTCCTTCATCCCGTAGGTGCGGATCGTCGTTCCCATCGCCCCGTCGATGACGGCGATACGCTGGTCGAGGATCTTCTCCAGAGGATGCTGATGCGCTTTGTTCATGTGTTTTTGATGACTTCTGGCGGCCATCGATTCGGCCGGACAGTTCCCCAGAACTGGCCTGATTCATTATAGCGATGTGGCGTTTATACGAGGTCGGAGCGCAGCTCTAACGAACTACTCACCTTTGGCGATCAATCTGCGAGTATCGTTTGTACTCGCGCAAGAAGAATGCGAAGACTGGTAAGGGCAGGAAGTTGGGAGCATTCTCCTCACTTGCAACGGCGAAGAAGATGGGCGGGCGGTGCAGTTTTTCAAGCGCGGGGGCTAAAGCCGGTTCTGGCTCGGGGTGCTTGACGCGGCGCTTAAGCGCCGCTCTTCCACGGTTGCGCCAGGCAAGCATATTTCGCGAAGTGAAGAGAATCGAGCTGCTCTCGACTGGACCCTTCACCGTATCGCTTGCTCAGGGCAGATTCTCGAGGGAGGCTGTCCTCCATGGTCCGTCTAAAATGTCGTTGCAAGGCGGACGAAATAGCTGCGCGAAGGGCCGATGGCGTTGCCAGAAAAAAGTCCGCCGAAGTCGATCAGTTCGAGCTCGTTTCCGAGGTTCTCGACGTCCGCCTGCAGGCTTACCGACGCCTTTTCTCCGTTGTAGAGGTCGACGCCCGTCGACGCATTCTGCGTGAAGTAAGGAAGGATGCGGTCGCGATTAAAATTGAGGTGATTCACCACCACCTGACCGTATTCTGTAGCGTATTGCTGCGGAGTCAGGTCGGGTTGGAAGGGCAGTCCCGTGTTGTAATCGCACCCTAAGGCGACCCACACTCGCGGGACGACCTGATAACGGACGCGGGCGCGTACGCTGTTTCGCTGGTCCTGCGAATCCGGAAAATGCCCGCTGGTCGGGTTGATCGCGTTATCTCCCAGGAACAATCCGCCCGTCACCGGGAACCAGGCATTGCCGACGATATAGGAGTAGCTGGCGAAGCCGGAGAAGCCTCTCCATTGCAGAAGTTGCAGCTTGGCTTCGGCGCCGTAGAGAATGGCTTTGCTGAATGCGATGGGGAAACTGATGCCCGTACTCAAGACTTGATTGTCGTCGGCATAGTTGTTTACGGCGCGGCGGAATATGTTCGCACCGAACCGTACTTTTCCGAAGAAGGCTTTTGTAGCTCCCCCTTCAAAATAGTTTCCGTGGGAAGGCTGGACGGGCAATTGCACAGCGGGAACGCTGGTATCGAGAGCCTCAGCACTCGGCGAACTTGATAGAAGAATGTTTTCGAAGGACGGCGTCTGGAAGATGCGGTCATACGAGAAGTGAACGATTGTGCCGGCGTGGGGGAAATAGCGGGAAACGGCCAGGCGCGGACTGACAGCGTTTTGGTTGAGCAATAGCTGGTAGTGGTCCCAGCGCAGGCCGGCGTCGACGGTCCAATTGCTGAAGTGGACGAGATCCTCAATAAAAGCGGACTGTTCGAGATCGGGACGCTTGCCGGTAAAAGCGAAGGTTGTGGC
>JASIEN010000570.1 GCA_030045935.1 Candidatus Sulfotelmatobacter sp. | reverse complement strand
ACGCCGGCCGCGGCGCGCACGCAACAAGGCAAGAGCCGCAAGAATCTGGATGAGCAGGCAAGAGAACTCCAGTGCGACGCGCAGAACCAGCACATCCGGCCAAAACGAGGAGCGCGCCACAGCGAAGAGAGCCACAGTGGCCGAGATTGCACTCAGCGGCACCAGCAAATTGCGCGATCGCACATAGACGAGAATGCCAGTGGCGAACAGTCCCAGGGCAATCACGAACGCGGTTTGCTCCACTGCGGGAAAATCGCGCTCCGGGATGCGCATAGCGATGCCGTGCAGTCCCACTAACCTTGAGCTCGCAAGAAAGCCCCAGCCCGCGGTCCATATCAGCAGATAGCGCTCGCGCAACGTGCCGCAGATAACCAGCAACGCGGCCAACACGACGACGAGCGCCCACTCTCCGGGCTTCAGCCCGGCAAGAGTGGGCTGGACGGCGCTCCAAATCGACCAGAGGGAAACGTTCATCGGCTTATTCAGACTTTTGCTTCAGGCAGCTTTCACACGCTTCGCCAGACATGACAGTGCCTGCTTTCTGAATATCACGTCCAAGCCCTTTATCCATGCGTTTTCCGGACCTTGGTGGTTACTTTCGGTACCTGTTGGCGGCGGGTAAATTTGTCGAGAGTATACTCACAAGCGACAACCCTGCCGGCGGGAAGCCGGCGCCACCCATGGCCGAGCGCATCCTGGTAGTTGACGACGAAGAAGCCATTCGTGAGATCGTCTGTGCCATCCTCTCGGCCGCCGGCTATTCCTGGAAGCAGGCCGGTTCAGGGACGGAGGCGCTCGCTCTGTTGAATTCCGGGGAACAGTTTGAGCTGATGCTTTCCGACCTGATGATGGCGGACCTCGATGGCATTGGCTTGCTGGAACGCACAAAAGAAAAATTTCCCGACATGCCGGTAGTGATGGTTACCGCCGTGCACGATATCTCGGTGGCTCTCGCTGCCATTCGCAATGGCGCCTACGACTATTTGCTGAAACCTTTCGAACGGGAGCAGTTGCTGAACGCAGTCGGCCGCGCGCTGGAGAACCGCCGGCTGAAGCTGGAGAATCGGATCTATCAGACTAACCTAGAGTCCCTGGTCGAGGCCCGCACCAACCAGTTGCAGGTAGCCATGTCGGACCTGGAGCGCTCGTACGACATAACCTTGCAGGCTTTGGGCGACGCACTTGACCTGAAGGATGCGGAAACCGAAGGACATTCCCGGCGCGTGACCGCATTCACCATTGCCATTGCGCGGGCCATGGGCGTGCCGCGAGAACAGATTCTTGTGATTGCGCGGGGAGCGTTTCTGCACGACATCGGAAAAATGGCGATTCCCGACAATATTCTGCGCAAACCGGGCAAGCTCAATGATGAAGAGCGCTCCATCATGCGCGAGCACTGCTATCACGGCTACCAGATGCTGAAGAAAATTCCTTTTCTCACCGAGGCCTGCGACATCGTTTACTCACACCAGGAGCATTATGATGGCTCGGGCTATCCCAGAGGGATTAAAGGGGGAGAAATTCCGCTGGGGGCGCGGATTTTCGCGGTGGCCGACACGCTGGACGCTATCATTTCCGACCGTCCCTATCGGCCAGCCAGAACATTGGCTGAGGCCCGCAAAGAAATCGCTGTCTGGAGCGGGAAGCAGTTCGATCCCGAGGTGGTGCAAGTGTTTCTGACAATGCCGGACGACGTCTTTGAACATCTGCGTCGGGAAATCAACGCCCAGAGCTATCCATTCAGTTACTCCGCGAGCGCCAAGGGAAATTGATACTGGCCCAACTATCGCTTATTTAAGCAACTCTGCTCGATTTAGCCGTTCTAAGTGAAGAGATCTCTACATTTCCATACAATTGGCATGGAGGCAGTGATGAAATCAATCACCTGTTTCGCATTGCTTTGGTTGTTCGTGACCCTGTCGTTTGCGCAGGAACATCCCACGGTCACGGCGCAGCCGAATTCAGTTTATGTTGGTGCGGATGGCAAGTTTGAAGCCGCTCCCGATACCGCAGTGATTCAATTCAACCTGTCGGTGCAGGAGGATACCGCACAAAAGGCGTACGATCATGCCTCGAAAGACGCCGAACAAGTACGACAAACGTTGCGCAGCAACGGCATTGATCCGAAAGCTGCAACCATCGGATTCTTCGCCGTGCAGCCGGCATATCAGTGGAACAATGGCAAGCAGAAACTGATTGGCTATCGAGTGACTACCAATGTTACGCTCAAATTGAAAGATTTTTCGAAAGTTGGTCCGATCACCGGGCAACTCGCCGAAGCCAATGTCGGCGAAAGTCAAACGCTGAACTACACATTGGAAAACATCGACGAAGCCAAGAACAAAGCCGTGGAAGATGCCTACAGGCGGGCTCGCAATTCGGCCGAGGCGCTTGCGCGAGCCAGCGGGCGGACTATCGGGGAGCTTTCGTATGCTTCGGTGGACACCTTTGAAAACGTGCATCCGCCGATCCCACGCTTTGCGATGAAAGCGGCCGTCACAGGTGCCACACCTCCACCCACTGAAGAATTCACACCTCAGAATGTGACGGTGACAGCGCACGTGAACGCCGTGTTTATGCTGAAGTAGCGGGGCTGTGAGCATCTACACGGTTCTGCGGCGCGTAACGCCCACGCCGACAGACAGCCGAGGCGGCTGTCCCTACCAGTTCTGATTCGCGGGCAGGAGTGCCCGCGTCACACGTCCCGCGATTCTCTTCGGAGCCCAGTGCCCGCGTCACACGATTCTAAGAGCCTGCTTTGGCTACCGTGATGCGCGTAGCATCGATTGGGATTGGCCGCTGAATTTCCATTTCGATCGACGTTCCCACGTCCAGCTTTACATCCGGACCGCGTTTCAGCAGTGCCCAGGCAATCCCCGCAGCGGCGCCGGCACCAGCCCCCACGCGCGCGCCGTCTAAGCCGCCGGTCGCCACTCCTCCGGCCGTGGCGCCGGCGATGGTTCCGTAGGCGCCATTGCGGGCGGCATCTTCAACTTTTTTGCCCGTGTCTTTGTCCTCCTGAATTGTTCCTTCTTTGTCTTTTACAGATTTGTTGTCGGCGCCAGGCGTGTTCTGAACCGATGCGGGCAGCATTACGGTGTAGCCGCTGGGAAAGATGATGGTAGTGAAGTGTATGAGTATTTCTGCGCGCCCATGGCCGTGCCCTGCGCGCTCGACGTGGGCGACCGATCCCTGAATGTAGGAACCGGCAGGCATGACGATGCGGTTGTTCACGACGAATGGGAAAGTTGTAGTTGCGTAAACCGCATCGCCCTCGCGCGCGTTCTTGGTGGAAATGGCCTGGGCGAGAGAAAGCGGAATCTTTGTTCCCTCCGGAATCGTAATCGTGTTGGGATCGCCAGCGGGTGCGACAGGCTGTGCTGCAGGCGCGATGGATTTGGACTCCGGAGTTTGGGGCGAGTCAGGAGCGGCCGCCGATTGGTCA
>JASIEN010000569.1 GCA_030045935.1 Candidatus Sulfotelmatobacter sp. | reverse complement strand
CTTTGCTCGCTTGAGCATGGGTCAGCGATCCCGCGTAGAGCTGAAAGGGAGCCCAGTAATAAGGCTTGCGGAACGCTCCATCAGAGTACAGCAGAGAAAGTTTTGCTTCGCGAAGAGCGACGTCCGGACCGGCCCCGCGATTCAAGGCATTATAAAAACTGTCCATGAGTTGCTGAGTGGAGGCATCGGTTGCCTCCCAAGAGGCGGCGATCACGTTGTGGGCGCCTGCGCGCAGAAATGCCCATGCCAGGCCGACCAATCCCTCGCCCGCATAGAAACGTTCGCCGGCACTGTAACAGGCGGAAATCGTGACCAGGTCGGCGTGCAGCGGATGATCCTTTATCGCGCGAGCATAGAGTTTGAAGGAATCGGGATTGTTCGCATCCTTCGACAACACGATAGCCGAATCGAGGGGGCTTAAGCGGCTTGCCGTCCCGTGCGCGACAAAATGAATGTGCGAAAACTGCTCGGGATGACTGCTTTCATACGCCGCCGGCGTCGCCTGCTCGCGAGAGAAAACCGTTTGCTGGTCGGACGGAAAGCGCCGGGCGACGGCCGACATTTGGTCGGCAGCGCGCGGTAATTCGGGATAATCGGGGCTGGGCGAAACACTGTCGCCGATGAGAAGCAGCTTACGGGTGCGAGTCTGCTGGCGTGCCTCGTGTGCCGAGGAAGAGGCAAGCACGTGCAGCGAACTGACGTTCACGATGCTGGCGTCTTCGATCCAATAATGAGGATGGGGTTCGGGCGCGATGAGGGTCTCAAAATTGAGGTTGTTCAGGGCTCCGTCAGGGATGATGAAGATCTTGGCGTCGTTTTTCAGGGATGGTTGCGCGCCGGCATTTTTCAGAGACGATAGTTTTTCGTTACCTTTTGGCCACGACTTGGCAAGCTGCCGTTTTAGGAGCCCTTGCGCCGGTTCGATTAGAGTCTGGTAGAGCCACAGGCCATCGTGATCGGGCGACTGATCGATCGATTCGAGGCCGTTCTGCGGGCCGGTGAGGGTTTTTCGATAACGCGCGGCCGCCTCGTCGATCTGCGCGCGCGGCGGCAGCGGGAACAACGTGGCTTTTTGCGGAGTGACTACCCACAGATAAGATTGGTTCTCGCCGAGCCAGTAGAACAAAGCCGTGCCCAGAGCTTGCTGGACAATTTGTGGCGCGTTCAGCGGGGAAGGGCCGTTTTTTGCTCCTTTCGGGAGCAAGCCCAATCCTTCTGAGAGCGTGCGGGCACGGCTGTAGTCGGCCCAGCGCAGAGCTTCGTCGGTTTTCTGGTGGGAGACGAGGAAATGGATGTAGTCGTCGTAGATGCGGGAGGCGTTGGTGAGAAACGAGAGCTGAGAATCTTCGCGGCGTACCGTATCGCGAGCGGCCTCGAACGTGGCCAGCGCGGTGCGATATTCATGGTCGGCAAGATCGGGCTTGGCTTCGTCTTCGTAAAGGCGGGCGAGCGAGTGCTCGGCTTCCCACTTCAAGAAAATGGGGCAGTCTTTGTCGTTCTCGACCAAACGAAAAGTTTTCTCGGCGGATGCCGAATCGCCGCGGCGCGCAGCGATCTGTCCCTGGACTAGCGTGGGATAGAGTTCGTCGAGATGGTTGTTGTCCTGGTGTGCGATGTCGAGGGCTTGCTGAGCATACTGGCTGGCTTTGTCGAGGTCGCCGGTTTGCAGATATAGACGGGAGAGGACGCGAAGAGCATTGTAGACGTATCCTTTTGCATTAATGCTCTGCGCGAGGCTTAGTGCCTTCTGGAACGATTGTGCAGCAGGGGCGAACCTGCCCGCGTCAAGGAGAACGTAACCAATATTCGTTAGCTCGTTTGACTGAGACCATGGGTCCTCAATCTGAGCTGAAAGAGTTTCTGCTTCTTCAAACAGATCGAGGGCCCTGTCAAGGTTGCCCAGCTTATAGTCAGCCCAGCCGATGTTGTTCCTGGCCACGACCGCGAGTCGAGTCGCACCCAACGCTATCTGGATATGGTAAGCAGGTTCGGACTCGTCTACTGCCTGGTCATAGCGGCCCTGTGCGAGGGACGCATTTCCTAGATTGAGAAGAGCATGGGACTCGAGCAGCTTGTCGTCGTGGGATCTCGCAAATGCGAGCATTTCTTTATAGATTCGCTCGGCGCTTTCCCACTGTCCCCTCTCGGTAGCGAGGAGTCCACGAGCCTTTAGGGTATATCCGCAAGCTGGCGAGACGGACGCGGCGCAAAGACCGGCGGCTTCACCGAGCAGCCGCTCGGCTTGCGCAAAATCGTGCATCTCGACATACGCCTCTGCTTCGAGCGTCACTGCTGGAATCAGCAAGGCAGGATCAGCAGGGGGCGGTTGCGACTGCAAGATTCTAATGCCCTCATCGAAGCGCGACTGCTGGATTACCGACCTCGCCTCAAGGGTTCGGAACCTCCAAGCCCATGGGGAATCTGAATCGTTTATCCGGAGCAACTCCTGATGAGACTCCCTTTGGGCCTGTTTGGGGTTGCCACGCAAAAGCGCCCGGTAGGCGTGGTCGTAGGCATCTTGAGGATTCTGGTGACGACCGCTGCAAGAAACTGATAAGACCGATCCGGTAGTCACCAAGATTGCCGCTATCCGCCGCCGTGCCCTGCGCCGGTGCTGCTCCCATTCGCAGTGGCCGACGCGCTGTCCGAGCTTCCCGAACTCCCGCAGCCCAAGCGAACCGCCATCATCCTCAGTGTGAAGTAAGTGCTGCCGTTCGATGACTCCTGCCCATGGTCGCGGCGCCCAAAACTGTGATTGGCTTTGTGCGTGCCAACTTCGAGGTCGGCCAAAGAGACGGTGCCAAAGTCTTCGATGAAGACCATGTTCCCGAACGTGTGCACTCCGGGAATCCCTTTCGGCAACGTGATCTTTTTGACCAGGGAGCATCGCAGCTTAGGATAGCCGTTCGGCTCACCATTCGCACCTGACTTGTTTTTCTGTTTTGCCCGGCGCTTGAGCGCGTCGATGTGGACGATCTCGGCGCTGTACTTTTTTTCGAGCGTCGAGGGAAGATCGCGGGTAGAGACAACATCATCGAGCTGGCGGTGCACGCCGTCGAGAAACTTCTCATCCTCGAGATAGGGACGGTCATTTTCGGGTTTCGGGCCGCAAAAGGCAAGGTTGAGCTCGACTTCAGCCGGGAAGCCCGCGATTCTAAGATTTTGGAACGTTGTACCCAGAAAGCTGACGCGCGGAATATTATGAACGGGGCGCTTGCTATCTCCCGTCAGCGCGTGGTCTGTGGTGATTTGCGCCACTACGCGATCGGCGGTGATCACGTCGAGCACGTTGTAGCCTTCGATATGAGCGCTGGAGAGCGTGGCCCATCCGGCGTGATTTCTGCCGAAAATATCGACCTTCTGTTTGACGTGCGTTCCGACCACTCGCGCGAGCCCACGCTTGAAAGAGATCAGCCCTTCGACATTGGTTTCGCCGACTGACTGCGTGATGAGCGTGTCGCGGCGGGTCTGTTCGAGAATGACTTCGCCAAAAGGCAGGATGGGTCGCTTAATCGGTTGCTCAAACTCACCTTTGAGAACGAACGCGTGGGCATGGTAAACGTGATATGGATCTCGAATCGACTCTGATACTGCCAGTGACTTCGGGTTTGCCGCCATGGTATGTCACCCCCATTCTTTTATTTTTGAACTTGTACTTCGAACTGCGCGTTGCCTATTTCCTTGCTTTCCCCTGAGGCAGTCACGCCAGATACGGTCAGGGCGTAGCGGCCGGCTTTCCAGTCGCTTCCTGGAACCTGTACCGGATACTCATCCTGCCCGGTAATTGGCGCGAATGCGAGGTTCCACTCCAACTTGCGTTCAGGATCATACAACTCGGCGGTATAACGCACAAACGCGGCATCGGGCGGAATCCGCACAAAAACCAGGAAGCCTTCTCCCGGATGAGTCAGGATTGCCGGGGCTTCCGATCCATAAGTGCCAACGTTCACCGCGGCGAACGGCAGCACCTGCGGGGTGTTGAGCTGATGCGACAGGTGCGGAATCGTGACCGCGTTTTGATATCCGATGACCAACAGCAGAATCGCCGTCGCGGGCAGGGCAAAGACGGGACGAAACCATGAGAGCCAGCTTGGCCGCGCATGACTAGGAACAGGCGCGTGCCGTTCTGCCACAGCCTCTTCAGCCAGCACTGTCTTGGCATGATCCACGAACAAAGCGCCGGCGTGCACATCCGCCGCGCAAGCCGGGCAGTCGAAGAAATGCTCCTCGAACGCGTCTCTTTCCAGGGAGTCAAGTTCATCTAACAAGTACTTTTCTGTCATTTGGCTGCGAATTACCTCAGCGTGGTCCATTACACTCACCCCCCTCCTTGCTGCTGAACCTTGTGCGCCCACGCACTCAATACACGGGGAAACGTGCGAACTCAGGCGCATCGTTCTTCGTACTTTTTCCTAAAGGCCTTCTTGGCGCGATGGAGTAATAGCCGCAGGTGTTCCCGGCTTACTCCAAAATCGTGGCAGACGGCGTCTTTGTCCCGCTCCTCCAGGAAGACCTCTCGTAAGATCCGGCGGTCACGTTCAGAGAGCTCTTCCAGAGTCTCGCGGACCAATTGTTGCACTTCTTTGGCGCTCATTTCCTGCAGCGGATCGATCGCGGGAGAAGGAAAGTTCATCGCTTCGTCTTCGTCCGCTGCGGCCACCAGATCTTTCGAGCCGCGATAATGCTCCCTTAATACGTTGTTGCACATCGAGTTGACGAACGAACCCAGCCGGTCCGGGTACTCGATTCTTCCGCCCTGCAGTGCCACAAAAAACCGCTTGAACGTTTCTTGCCGCACATCTTCAATGTCGTCACGGGTGGACAGACGCGACCGGAGTTTTATGCCTATAAGGCGGCCGAAATACGAGCAAAAGTGTGCATGTGTTGGGGGATCTCCAGCACGCAGGCGCTCGACATAAGCTTCATCAAAGGTTTCGAATTGCAACAGGGTTTCCCGGACACCTGAAAATGGCAGACATTTTACCACTTGGGGCGCGCCGAAGTGGGCTTCCTGGAAGGCAAGAGCCGTAAGGGGCTTCGAGGCCGTGTAATTACATCTGCGATGGATAGCGGCCGTGGTGTGGCGAGCGGTGTGCACAGGGAAGCGAAAAATCCTATATTAGTTTCGCCGAAGTCTTCTATTTTCGAGGAGAAGCAGTACAGAATAAGGTTCCGGAGCCGCTTCCCCCGTCGACTCCGGAACTATCCAGAACCCTGCAGGGTGTTTGCCAAGCCGGGTCCCTGAAATCGTCAGGACATCATTACGATCCGATGTCCTCAACTTATCTGGATAGTGCAGAAAACCTGGGAAACGTTTCACGCATTTGGAGGCGGCAGTTTCACCGGGCGAAGCCCAGGGATTCCGGAATAGAAGTTGATATTGGCCTGCGGTCGCCGGCAATCCCGTCACGTGATCCAGCCCTTCAACGTTGGCGACTGTTCACCTACATCGTGGGATTGTGATTTGCGGGATTATGACTTGCGTTCTGGGTTTCATTGTTTCCTTCACTTCATTTCTTCACTTCCGAATGGATCTCGGCAATGTAGCCTCCCGGGAATTGAACGATGGCGGCCTGCCGCTCGTTGGTCTCATAGGGGGCGACCAGGATTTGTACTCCAGCACTTCCCGCTTTTTTGAGCGTGTCGGCAAGGTTGTCCACTTCATATCCGGTGATCTCTCGCCCATACGGATACGGCAGATGACCATCCGTCACCAAAACGGTCATTTTTCCAAACTTTGACTCGATGCGAACTCTTCGATAGCTGTCCTGTGGCCGCCCGATCTCAACGCCGGGTGCGTGCTCATCATCGGAGACAACCTTGCCCTGGGAGAAAGCCAGGAAGCTTCGAACGAAGGCATCGGCGTCGTCGAGAGACACGTAGACGCGATTTTCCGGAATGGTTTCGAGAGATTTGTAGGCGGGTGGAGTGTTGTGAACGTAGAGTTGGGTGTTCACACCGCCTGGAAATTGGATGATGGTATCGCGTCCGATCGGGTCTGCGAAAGTACTGACCAGAACATGCGCCCCGGCGACTCGAGCAGCGCGGACCGCCACATCCATATCGGTCACAAGGTAGCCAGTTCGCTCGGCGCCAAAGGGGTATGGGATGGGGGTTTTGAACCCGAGAACTGAAAAGACCCCGACCGGCGTCGATATGACCTGCGCCAGCGTGCTGCTTGGTGTTGGCGTCACCGTAATGACGACCTGCTTGGACGTCGTACCTCCGAAGGTCGCTACCAGGCTGGTGACAAAACGGTCAAAATCTTCCGGGGTTACATAGACGTGAGTGGCGTCATATTGCGGACCAACGGCTACATCGGGGGTGGCCGCAACATTGTTCGACGTCGCACTTTGGCAAACGACGACGCGGGCACTTCCGAACATCAGAAACAAAGAAACGACAGCCAGGCGAAATCCCCGGCTCGATCCCACCGGAATCTTCATTGGTCGTTTTGTTCTTGTCAGAGGAGCGGGCACAGTGTGGTCTCCGCAGCAAGCCGTTCTACGCTTGGTGAAAGCATTGTCGGTCCCGGACAGGCCGCTAGCTGGAGTCACGCCACGTGGAGCGAGGGAGCCGCAGGCGCGAGCTTGGCGGCCATCCTGACCAGTTCGGCGAGGGAAGCTGCCTTCATCTTTTGCATGACCTGGCCGCGGTGCGCTTTCACGGTGATCTCGCTGATTCCGAGCTCATCACCGATCTGTTTGTTCAACAAGCCGGAAACTACCAATGCCATAACCTGCCGCTCACGGGGCGTAAGTGACGCGTAGCGTTTACGAAGTTCGCGTATCTCGGCCTGGTGGGTAATCGCTACCCGGCTGCGTTCGAGCGCTTGCCGGATAGCGTTCAGTAACACTTCATCACTGAGAGGTTTGGTCAAAAATTCAACTGCGCCAGCCTTCATTGCCCGGACCGACGTTGGGATATCTCCGTGGCCTGTGATGAAGATGATCGGCATGTCGGTTCGCTCGTTGGCTACCCGCTGTTGGAGTTCCAAACCGTTGAGGCCGGGAAGAGAGACGTCAAGGATGAGACAGGATGGAAGGGTGGGCCGCGGGAAATCGAGGAACTCTTGTGCGGATGCGAAGGTCTGGGGCTGCCAGCCTTCGCTCTGGATCAGCAGTTCCAGCGACTCGCGCACGGACACGTCGTCGTCGATTATGAACACTATTGGAGCGGCCGCCGACATTGGTGATGACCCCGCTGCGTGACCAAGTGTGATGGCTGCACTCATTGTATTCCCCAAGGTCTGAATAAAGGAGATTTTCAGTCCGCGCGAAGTGCCGTCTTGACCGCCGCGAGGAGATCTATGTCACTGAACGGCTTGAGCAGAAACCCCGCTGCACCTTGTTGGAGGACTCGTGCACGAATCGCCTCATCTCTTAGAGCCGTAACGAACACGATCGGGATCTTTTGGCTGCGACGCTTCAACTCCTGGTGAAGATCCAGGCCGCTCATTCCCGGCATCGCGATGTCGAGAATCAAGCACCTGGTTCCATCGACACAATCTGAGGAAAGGAACTCTTCCGCTGATGAAAAGGCGCGGGCGGCAAAGCCGAACTCTCTGAGCAAGTCGGGCAGAGACTCGCGCACCGACTCATCGTCATCAACTACGGATAGGAGCGGACGGCCTGCGGCGCCCCTCTCCTGGAAGCGCTCCATGACAGAACAATGCTCCACTCTAAAAAGGGCGTCCATTGTACTTTGGTATCGCTTTAGCTGTTGGCCCGAATTGGGAAACGGCCGAGATCAGGCCGCTTCCGGCGCTTTGTCCATCGGATCGATACCAGTCTCGCCATCCGCCAAACCCTCCGGTCTGCAAGGAATGACAAACGAAAAGGTAGCTCCCGGACCATCATTGGCGGTCGCCCATAGGCGTCCACGGTGAGCCTCGATAATGGAGCGGCTGACGGATAGCCCGATTCCCATTCCATCGGGTTTCGTTGTATAGAAAGCTTCGAATAGCTTGTCCGCGGCTTGAGGTTCAAAACCGACCCCCGCATCTTTTACGCTGAGGCGAACATGATCTTCCTCATACCTTTCGGTCCTTATCAGCAACTCTCTGGGGCGGTCGTCAATTTTGTTCATCGCGTCCGAACCATTGCGCAGCAGGTTCAGAACGACTTGTTGAAGTTGAACGCGGTCGCCAGTGATGGGCGGTAGGTCTTCACCAAGCTCGTGCCGCAAAGCTACTCGATGCCTTTGAAGATCACTCAACGACAGAGCAAGCACCTCTCGCACAGCGTCATTCAAGTCGATTGATTCAGGTGAAAAGTCCTTCTTCTTGCTATAAAGCGTGCGCAAGCGTGTGACCACATCGGAGGCGCGGTTACCGTCGCGAATCGTGCGCCGGGCAGTTTCGCGGGCGCCGTCGACGTTGGGAGGATCGGTGGCTAGCATTCGCAAACAGGTACTAGCGTTAGTGACAATGCCGGATAACGGCTGGTTGAGTTCGTGGGCCATCGATGCTGTCAGCGTTCCGAGGCTCATCACCCTGGCAACGTGCGCAAGTTCCGATCGAGCTTTGTTGAACGCCTCTTCCGACAGGTGGCGCTCCGTCACATCCTGAACCGCCGCGATGTACTCCAGTTGACCATCCTGGCCCCGGATCGCACGAGCGACTGCATGCAGGTACTTGATCGAGCGGTCGGGCATCAGCAAGCGGTACTGCCATTCAAAGTCGTCGCCGCCGCCACGTGCCTGTTCTAGCATTTTCTCGTACAAGGTCATGTCTTCGGGATGGACTCGAGTGCGGACCAACGAAAGTGTCACCGGCGCGCCGATCTCGAGCTCGTAGATGCAATAAAGCTGTTCTGACCAGGTGATTTCGTCCGTCGCCACGCGCCAGCAGAAGCTGCCCATTTGACCCAGACGTTGGCCTTCGGCGAGGATGGCCTCGCTGCGCCGCAAAGCTCTTTCAGCTCGCTTTTGCTCGCTCAAATCGAGCACGAAGGCGACACCATCGTTTCCGCCGCCTTCGAATAGCGCGCCGCCTAGCAGTACAGGCACTCGGCTGCCGTCTTTCCGGTGATACTCCTTTTCGAAGGGTCGGAACACGCCGGTGGTCTTCAGATCTGCTATTGCCCGTTCGTCGCGATCTCGCCATTCGGGGGGTGTGAGGTCCCTCCAGCGCACGCGACCGGAAGCGAGATCTTCCCGGCTGTATTGCACCATGTGAAGAAATGCTTCATTAGCGCTGATTACGGCACCATCCAGATTGAACATGACAATCCCCACAACATTGGCCTCGACCAGGCGCCGCATTTTAGCTTCCAGCCCGCTTGCCAGTTGGCGGACTTCTGCCTCGGCCTTCTCCCGTTCGGCAACCTGTACTTTCAGGTCTTCTATACGCATCCATGCCTGATACGCCGAGGACGCGAATTTCCCCAGAGATGCCATGATGCGTTCATCCTCTGCATCGAATTTGCGGCGGTCGCTATGCATGATTGCCCATATCGTTCCTACGGCCCTGCCGTGGACGTAAAACGGAACCAGCAGGCATTCCTCGGCGGCCGGACTGACTGGCATCAGATAGGGGTAGCGCCGTTCGAAGTGGGTGAACAACAGCGTACGATTTTGATCGAGCACGTCTCCGCAAGGTCCGAAATTGCGCGGGGTTCCTCCTCCAACGTGGGGATTCCACATTCCGTAAATGGCTGGCCAGTAGAATCTTCGGCCGTCAACATGCGGCGTCTTACCGTCTTTCGTCAGCAGGCTAAGGCCGGCCGAGTCACACTGGGTAATATCGTGAATGATCTCCGCTAAGGTCTGAAAGATGGTATTCGGTGAATCAGCCAAGGCGCTCGTCAGTCTTACGAGCGCCTCGTTCTCTTTTTCGTGGGCGGGCGGGCGCGATGGGCGGCGTTGCAACTCCTCCGTGCGCAGGATTGAGTCCAGCGGTGCCCCGGCTTCGGGAATTGAAGTTTCCAAGGGAACGTCGTCGCGTGTATCAAGGTGCTCGGTCATGTTTCAGCCCCCTGCAGAAGGCGATTCCGCATTCCTTAGCATTGAAGATGGTTTGACACGTTAAGCTGCGTCACGCACAAAGTTTGTTCGCTCCAAGACATTTCGTCCAGCCCTGTGTGAGGCTGGCGCACTATGGCGTATCCCCAGGTGGATATCGAGCGTCTTCCGTTGGAGTATAAGAATGCACCACTCCGAGGGTAATGTCCAACTCCCACCGTGGTCGCGGCCAATACGTTCGTCCAATTGACTCGACCCCGCTCGTTTGGCTTAATCTGCAACCCGGCGCGAATCGGATACAGCCATTAAACAAATTCTTGACGACAGGAGACGCGCCCGTTCCGCTGGCGAACATCGATTTGATGATCCTGGAGATGGCTCCCTCACAGAGCTGAGTATGTATCAGGTGATCAGGCAAGCATCGCCTGTATCTGATCGACAGTGCGAGATCGAATTTCTTGATTGAGGGGTTGAAGCTTCTCATTCACCTTCGGCTGATCGATGCAGGAGAAGGGCTATCCAAATGAACGAGCAGGATGAGTTTTCCGATTCGATTTACGAGGAGCAGACGGAACTGGCGGAGCGTGAGCTGTCTTCCTTCATGGCTGCGGTGACGAAATTGTACGGCCCGGAACAAGGCAGGCTTGCAGCAGAAGATTGGCTCGATGAATCGGAACTGATGGACAGCCCACCTCGGTCTGAGCCCAGAAATTGGCGCGCAGTCACAATCGCAGCCTCGGCTCGATTGGCAGATCGTGTCAATGCCAGGGCTGCATCGCCGCAGGGCGCCCACCCGGGCGGCAACTGATACGAAGGCATTGTCAATACCATTGTCCAATTGTTTTGGCCCAAGGTTGATGGCTTAATCGTGGAAATCACCTGACGGGAAAGTAGTCGGCGAAGCAGGGACGTTTCCGGCGAGCATATCGCCGACGCTAGCAGTTTCGAGATTAATCCGGCTTCATTATTAGTAAATGACGAAAAAGGAGACGATTTTTATGGCAACAATCACAACTAAAGACGGTGCGGAAATTTTCTACAAGGACTGGGGACCCAAGGACGCTCAGCCCATCGCATTTCACCACGGCTGGCCTCTTTCAGCGGACGATTGGGACGTGCAAATGCTGTTCTTTCTTGCCAATGGCTACCGTGTCGTTGCCCATGACAGACGCGGTCACGGCCGCTCCTCGCAGGTGGCCACCGGCCACGACATGGACCATTACGCGTCCGACGCCGCGGCAGTGGCCGAGCATCTTAATCTGAGAAATGCGATCCATATCGGACACTCGACGGGCGGTGGCGAGGCAACTCGCTATGTCGCGAAGTACGGGCAGCCTCAGGGGCGCGTAGTCAAGGTCGTGATAATGGCGGCCGTTCCTCCGATCATGGTCAAGACCGAGAAGAACCCGGGCGGGACTCCGATCGAAGTATTCGACGGCCTACGCAAGTCGCTGGCCGCGAACCGGGCACAGTTTTATCTCGACTTGGCGTCAGGCCCGTTTTATGGCTTCAACCGGCCGGGCGCGAAGGCATCGCAGGGAATCATCGAGAATTGGTGGCGACAAGGGATGATGGGCAGCGCTCTCGCCCATTACGAAGGCATCAAGGCGTTCTCTGAGACAGACCAGACGGAAGATCTGAAATCGATCACGGTGCCGACGCTGGTGCTGCAGGGCGACGATGACCAGATCGTACCCTACAAAGACGCTTCCCTGTTGCAGGCCAAACTGCTCAGGAACAGCACGCTGAAAATTTATCCCGGCTACCCGCACGGTCTGATGACTACTCATGCCGACGTAATTAACGCGGAGATTCTTGCATTCATTATGGGGGCAGCGGCCAAAGCGGCGTGACGTGACGTTTGTTGTGTAAACCGGAAACTCCCGGCTTTTGATTATTGGCGGTCAGAGGCTGGGCTCAACGTCAGGACTCTAACCGATGTTGTCATGGATCTTTTCATTTCCCTTAGTGTCAAAGGGAAAGGTTACGCGAGACAACGTTGGAGCGCGGCGTTTCGCACCCTGGAGATGCAGCCGACCGTGCGTACGAAAGGCGGCGAAGTACGCATTGTTGATTCGAGCATCTTTAAAGTTTCAGCCAATGTGGCGATGGCGATGGTTACGCTCAGCCCAGGAGGCTTACGCGAGCTGCATTGGCACCCAAACGCCGACGAGTGGCAGTATTACATCGCGGGCAAAGGAAGAATGACTGTGATTTCTACACGCCACCCGAGCTCGTGATGGCGCATCTGAATATCGACCAGGCCACAGACGATGCGATCCCGAAGGAGAAAATGGTGGTCGTGCCGTGACCGGCTCTTTTTTAGTTCTCATCGTGGTTTTCGGTCGATTGCATCGAGTCGGGGACGACGCCGTTCCGATCGTATCGGAAATCGTAAGGAGATCACATGCCACAAGTTTCTTTCGCAGCCGATATCAAACCATTGTTTCGCGCCATCGACATTTCGCACATGAAGCAGGGCGGTGTAGAACTGGACAATTACGCCTACATGTCGAATCCGGACAATGCGAACCG
>JASIEN010000568.1 GCA_030045935.1 Candidatus Sulfotelmatobacter sp. | reverse complement strand
ATCGGTTGCCGTTCGGCAAAGGGCAGATGTTGGGTGGAGATGCAGGTTCAGTGCTCAACGAGTTGATCGGCGGATGGCATGTCTCCGGCGTCGTCCGCTGGACAAGCGCTTTTCCCATTACCGTCGACAACGGCCCTGACTGGGCGACGGACTGGAACATCGAGGGTGACGCGGAGCCAAATGGTCCGCTGCCGGCGCAGCATACGCAGAAGAATCTGGTAGTCGACGGCACTTATGTCGGTCCCAACATGTTCGTAAATCCTGTGGCGGCCGAGGCGTCTTTCCGCCCGGATTGGCCGGGAGAATCCGGAGTACGGAACAACATTTTTGGGGATGGCATGTTCGACATCGATACTGGAGTGGCAAAGGATTTCTCGCTAGGAGAGGCGCGGCGGCTCGAGTTCACCTGGCAGGCGTTTAATGCGCTCAACTCGGTGCGCTACAACGTGCGTGGCGGTGCTCAACCTGCTCTGGGAGACGCTGCGACGCAGTTCGGTACCTATGTTGAGACGATCACCAATCCGCGGTTCATGCAGTTCGCGCTACGCTTCGTATTCTGAGGATGGGGGCTTCTTTTCTGCGGCCGCGTGAATCGAAATGATCGCGCCTGAAGTGTGACTGTGGCGATGGGAACAAATCTCTGTCGTTGTTCCCCTCCAGCCGAGAGGTCCGCGTGTACACCCTGAATCACTCCGACGATTAACGCGACCACAAGAGATCAGTCTGCGTGTGAGGTTCCGCAAATGCCGGGTCGCCTATGGTGTCCCATCTTAGTAACCTGGTTGCCTTTCGTCGTAAGTCGTAGCTGGAAGGAAGAACTATCTGTTTGCCGGTTCGGATGCGGGCGGCGAACGCGCCGCAGCCATTTACAGCTTGATCGGCTCCGCCAAACTCAACGGCCTTGATCCCGAAGCCTATCTGCGAGAAGTCCTGACCCGCATCGCCGACCACCCCATCAACCGCATCGAGGAACTTCTGCCCTGGAACGTCAAGTCCGCTCCTGCGGAAGTGTCCACTTAACTCTTAGTGGACACTAGCGACGGTATACCCCGGACGTACTTTTCTTTTCTTTTCTATCTTCAAGCGGTTCTAAGAGTGCGAATCAAGAAATTGCAACGCTGGATTGTTGAAAGAGTAGGACAGCACTCACGCTTCGGGGTCGTGATGGAGATTGCGAACTATGGATTCCTGGTTTTGTTGTGCGGGGTTCCATGCGGGCTCGAATAAGGCGTATTTCAGGATGCACCAGATGGCGCGGACGCCATCCTTCCAGTTGATTTTTTCCCTTCGTCGTAGGTGCGGCCAAAGTAACTGATTCCGACTTCGTAGACGCGCAATCTCCGCTTGGCGACTTTAACGGTAATCTCCGGCTCAAATCCAAAACGATCCTCCTTGAGAGGAATGCTTTGAAGCAACTCGCGGCGAAACATCTTGTAGCAAGTCTCCATGTCGGTGAGATTCAGATTCGTGACCAAGTTCGAGAGTAGAGTCAGAAATGAATTACCCACGGAGTGCCAGAAATACAGGACACGATGAGGCCCCCTCCCAGGAACCGGGATCCGTAGACGACGTCAGCTCTGTTCTGTAACAGCGGCTCCAAAAGCGCGGAATACTCATTCGGGTCATACTCGAGATCGGCATCCTGAATCACCACGAAGTCGCCGGTCGCGGCCTGAATTCCGCGGCGAAGGGCGGCGCCTTTTCCGCAGTTGTTTGGCTGCAGCAAAGTTCGAATCTGAGAATGCTCGCGCTGTAACTCAGCGAGAATCTCGCGTGAGCCATCGGTCGAACCATCGTCCACGCACAGCAACTCGATCGCCAGGGGAACGGCGAGTACTTTGGTCACGGACTGGCGCAAAGTGTGTCTTTCGTTAAAAATCGGCATGACTAGGGAAATTTTCATAATTTCGGCTGCGCGGTCACGACGCTCTCGCGTTACAGAAGAGTCAACGGGACACCTTGTAGATATACCATGTCCGTCCCGGTCCTTTATATTCCAACGGCTTGGTACCCGCGACAGAATCGAGGGGGGAAAAAATTAAACCCGGACAGGTTTCTGTCCGGGTTTTGGTTGGTGTGCCGAGCATGTTCGACAGCTCGAGGGTGAAAGTCCCTTTGACAACCTGATGGAGGTGAAGTCATAGCGAAGCGCAAGGGTGAAATCACACTCGCCGCGAGGCGGGGCCGGAAAGAAGCGCGGAGCAAAGATGCGAGCCGATGAACAAGAACCGGATACGAGGCCTACGGTGGCGGGCGAGCGGGCCAATGACTGCGAAGCCCATATCCATCAAGCTCACTGGTGGTAAATCCGGCGGTTGCGCGTCGAAGGCGGTCGAACTTACCTCGGGAGATCTGCGGCGTGTCACGGAAATCGTGACTGAGGATGAAGAGATTCATTCTGACGGCGTCGCAGAAGTCAGCAGCGGGCATAGTAGGTCATGCAGTCGGCGAGGCTATTGAGGCACTCCAAAGCCGAAAGGCGGAGAAACAGATAGGCCAAGCCGGGAACGATGATCGAAGGCCCAAACGGTACCCACAAGGGGAATAAAGGGAAGGGCAAGTAAGCGGCGCGATCTCAGGGACGACAGACGGCAGAAAAACCAATATTGCTTGGCCTTGCGGAAGCACGTAGGGGTGAAACCCCGAGGGGCATCCCGGAAGGGACCGAATCGCCTCCTGGCGACGCACTATGCAGAAAACCTGGCTACTTCACACCTAGCTCAACCCGCCGAACCGCCGTATGCGGACCCGCATGTACGGTGGTGTGGGAGGGGAGGACGAGCGATCGTCCCCCCTATCCCGATTTGGGGGAAACAAAGGGTCCCTCGACTTGCCGTCGCTGACGCTCGGGCGGCGCTCGGAATGACAAAAAATTGGATTTAGCGGAAAAGGCGCATGAAGCCGCTCGAGGGCAGGTGGGGAGAGAGAAAGTGCGCGTCGCTTTTTCCCGCGGCGCGGGCGAGGGCTTCGGCGGCGAGGTATCCGCTGCGGACGGCGCCTTCCATGGTGGCGGGCCAGCCGGTCGCGGTCCAGTCGCCAGCGAGAAAGACGCGCGGCCAGGGCGTGACGT
>JASIEN010000567.1 GCA_030045935.1 Candidatus Sulfotelmatobacter sp. | reverse complement strand
CTGTTCCGCATTGAAGTTATCAAAGTGCCACTCGCTGCGCCGCAAGAAGCGAAAATCGTCTCCAGCCCGCGCGTGTTCATGGATGCCCGCACTGGCGCCCTGAATGGATTGAATAATGGTGGCACTCACGGCCGCAAAGGGCCCGAGAAGCCATCCGACAGCGATCAGTGCCACGACATCACGGTCTACTCTGCCATCGGATTGGCCGCCGGTGCGTGCTCGGGCAACGGAATTCTGCTCGATATCAAGGACCCAGTGCATCCGAAGCGCGTTGACGCTGTGAACGACCCTAATTATTCCTATTGGCACTCGGCTTCGTTTTCGAACGATGGCACCAAGGTCGTCTTCACCGACGAGTGGGGCGGTGGATTGGGCGCGCGCTGCCGCGCCAACGATCCCAACAAATGGGGCGCGGACGCCATCTTCAATTTGAAGGATGACAAACTCACCTTCGCTAACTACTACAAGATGCCGGCCGCGCAGGGGGACACTGAGAACTGTGTCGCACACAACGGTTCGCTCATTCCCGTGCCCGGCCGCGATATTGAAGTTCAGGCCTGGTATCAAGGCGGGGTTTCGGTGATGGACTTTACCGACCCAGCGCATCCCTACGAGGTCGCCTATTTCGATCGCGGCCCCATCGATCCCAAAGTGTTGGTACTGGGCGGCGAATGGTCGGCATACTGGTACAACGGCTACATCTACGGTTCGGAGATTGCGCGTGGTCTTGATGTTTTCGAATTGACGTCGAGCAATTTCCTGACCCAGAACGAAATCGATGCGGCCAAAGCAGTTCACTTTGCCGAGCTGAACGTGCAGGATCAGCCGAAGATCGAGTGGCCGGGCATACCCGTTGTGGCGAAAGCTTATGTCGATCAGTTAGCCAGATCGCAGGCTTTGTCGGGAGGGAATATCTCAGCGATCAGGAAAGCGATCAAGACTGCAGAAAGCTCACAACTGAACGACAAGAAGCGAAGAAAGATGCAGTCCATGGCGGCTTCGCTGGAAAAGAAATCTGCCAAGGCGAAGAATCCAGCCGACGCGATGCGAATGCGGGCACTGGCGGACGTGATGAAGCATCTTTCTTCTGTCAGTTCAGCTGGAGTTCAGACTCGCGACGTGAAGTCGAGTTCGTAAACGGTCTGCCGGTAGGTCACTTTGAATTCCCGCAACGCGCTGACCGATTTGTGGATTGCGTCATCCTGAGCGCAGCCGTTTTTCAGGCGGAGCAAAGGATCTCGCGCGAGCAGTGATGTGCTTGGCGTTCCACGCGAGATTCCTCGCCCCGCTGGTGAAAGCGCGGGGCTTCGGAATGAGGCCTACGGTTCGCCTTCCAGGATGGACCGGCACTCCCTACACGGGCAAATCTCACGCAGAAGTTTCCACGAATAAATTCCCAGGTCGTGGCCGTCATTCCATTTGAAGCGGATGGCATATTTGCCCATGCCTTCGGCGGAGAGGGGTTTGGCGGCAGGCTTGAACATGGGCAAGGCTCCGGGAGCGGGTTTTTCAGGTTCGCCCGGTTTTCGCTTCGTTTTGTCGCGTTCTTCGTTGCACATGGCGCAGGGGCAGGCATCGCGGAGAAAAGTAAAGGAGTAGTGGGAAAGGTGCCCGTCGGCCCACGTTATATCCATGCCGGTACCGGTTGTGATGTTCACCTTTACCGACTTGGGATCGGTTGCCGCGGTGGGCGCCTGAAGCGGAGACTGCATGAAGTCAGTATCGCACACAGGCTATGATCGCCTGATCGCGGAACGAGATTCCGTTGCTTGCCAGTGCGAGTGGGTTTACTGTGTAGTGGTGGCTGTCTTCGCTTTTGGACTGGTAACAATGCCGACAGCAAGACCGCCGATGGCCCCCGCCAGGATGCCCATCAAAGCCAGCAGCAAAGTGCTTTCCACCAGCATCTTTTTCCCGCGTTGCGCCATAAATCCCCCGAAAGATAATAAACCACGGCTATTTTACCAGAGCCGAAATGCCGGCTTTATGCCACTTTCGTGCCATTACCTTCGACGCTCGCCATTCAACAGCCCGATTGTAAGTGACTAATTCCGAGGCACGCCATTCGTCAAATGAGCTCGAAATCCGGTAAAATCAAGGTTTCGCTACAGCATCTGAAAGGATTGAAGCACTCATGGCACAGCAGTGTGAAATCTGCGGCAAGAAGCCGCAGTCTGGAAACCGCATCAGCCACGCCCACAACGTAACCAAGCGGCGCTGGAATGTTAATCTGCGCTCGGTACACGCCCGCGTGGGGAAGATCACCAGGCGTATGCGAGTTTGCGCTTCCTGCCTGCGCAGCGGCAAGGTAGCGAAGGCGTAAATTCTTACCCTCAGGCAGGCAGTGGCGAGCTTCGAACAAGCGGCATCGTTACTGCACCCCCAGCAACTGTACATCGAAGATCAGGGTTGCGTTGGGTGGAATGGTGCCATCCGGCGTACCCTCCGCTCCATATGCCAGCGAAGGCGGAATGCGCAGCTGACGTTTGCCGCCGACTCTCATGCCGCCTACGCCTTCTTCCCATCCTTTGATCACCTCGCCGTTGCCGATGGTGAAGTCGAAAGGTGTTCCTGCGTCGACGGAACTGTCGAATTTCTTCCCGTTGGTCAACCAGCCGGTGTAATGAACCCGCACACGGCTGCCTTCTTTTGCGGTCTGGCCAGTGCCTACGCGAATGTCCCAATACTGAAGTCCGGAATCGGTTTTGACGCCCGGGCCCGTGACCTTGGTGGGTGCGCTGGTATTGGTCTTCGGCTTCTGGGCAGTCTGGGCGGTTGCAAACAATGTCAGGGTGAGCAAAACAAAAACGGCGCAGAACTTTCCTATCATTCGTACCTCCTTCCATTATCTTAATTCTTAGGAAGCCTCGGCGAGCGCATTGGTTTGCTTGGGGAAGCGATCGGGTGTCGTTCCTGCCCACGTTTTCATGAGCGCGCCTTCATGAGCGGAAGTCCGGGCCAGCTTAGGTCATGGAAGCGGCGCGCTCTAACTATGCGAGTGCGATCACGTCAATTTCGACCGACACATCGCGTGGCAGACGGGCAACTTCAACGGTCGTGCGGGCAGGATAGGGCACGGTGAAAAACTTTCCGTAGACTTGATTCATGGCTGTGAAGTCATTCATGTTCTTCAGGAACACACCACAGCGAACGGCTTTTTCGAGGCCGCTGCCGGCTGCTTTTAGAATCGCCGAGAGATTGAGCAGCACGCG
>JASIEN010000053.1 GCA_030045935.1 Candidatus Sulfotelmatobacter sp. | reverse complement strand
CGATCTGGTACAGCTTTTTGCCGTCGACCATCATCGGCTTTATGCGTTTGGTCACAAAAGCCTTCGCAATGTAGTAGCTGCGAATGCTCGTGACCTTGATCTTGTCGTTGCCTTTGATTCCCAACTCCTGCGCCAGTTCGACCGGCACTTCGATGAATGGCTCGGGAATCAGCTGCACGTTCATGGGATTGTTTTTCGTCCAGTAGTGATAGTGCTCGGTCAACCTGTACGTCGTGCAGATCACGTTGTAGCCGTCATTCGGGCCGGCATACTTGTCGGCGGGGGTCTTGAATTTTTTCACCACCGGATTGTTCGACTCATTCGGGTGCAACGCATTGGCCACCGGACTTTCGATGGGCTCATAGTGCTCAGGGAACGGCCCATCGGCAAACGCCGCAAGCGGAGCGAAGATTCTGCCAATGCCCTCCGGGTTCATGATGAACGGACCCATGTGATCTTTGGGATCGGAATCAGGCTTGAAGTCCGGCACATCAACGCCCGCCCAGGTTTTCGACCCTTCATTCCACCAGACCTGTTTGCGTAAAGGATCCCAAGGCTTGCCTGACGGATCGCACGAGGCACGGTTATAAAGAACGCGGCGATTCGCCGGCCACGAAAACCCCCAGTTCTGGTAAACGCCGAGGTTCGAAGGATCACCAGTTTCGCGGCGGGCCGTCAAGTTACCCGCTTCCGTCCAGCAACCGGAGTAGATCCAGTTTCCGCAGGCAGTCGTACCGTCGTCTTTCAGCCACGCGAAGCCAGGCAATTGCTGGCCTTTTTTGATCGTTGTGTTTGTCTTCGGATCGGTCAGATCATCGAGGGCCTTGCCATTCAACTCTTTCAAGAGCTCGCCCAGCGGCGGATGCTTCACGTCTGAGTAGGGCCAGGTCAATTTCACAATCGGGTCGGGGAACTTGCCGCCTTCCTTCTGATAAAGTTCGCGCACCTTCAGGAAAATTTGCGCAACGACGTCCTGATCCAAACGGCATTCGCCCGGCGTCGGAACGGCAGCATACTTCCATTGCAGCCAGCGCGCCGAGTTGGTCATGGAGCCGTCTTTTTCGGCGAAACCCGCGCAAGCGAGGCGATAAACCGTCGTTTTAATGTTCTTCATCTCGTCGGTCGTAATGCCCGGCGAGCGCCAGAATTCGCTGGTTTCATCGGGATAAATCTCACCCACGACAAGGAAGTCGGCTTTCTTCAGAGCTTCGATATTCTTCTGCGAATCGGGGCCGATGCAGACGCCGTTCATGCCGAAGGCGAGCAGGCCTCTGACCGAGCCGCGATACATGTTGTCCCAGATTTGGGTCCAGGAATAATTTCGATCGACCTTTGGCAGCCAGTTGAAGCAGAAGTCGTTTTCTTTCTGGGCGGCGTCGCCGAAAAACGACTTCAACTGAGAGACGACAAACTTCGGTGTGTTTGACCAGTAATTGAACGAATCCCAGGGACCGGGTTTTGAGGAAGTCGGAGTGATGCGCTTGAGATAGGTGGCGAGGTCGGTGTCAGTCGGATTCGGAACTTTCAGATAGCCGGGCCAGTTGTCGAAGATCCCAGCCATGTCGGTGGCGCCTTGAATGTTGGAATGGCCGCGGAGCGCGTTCACGCCGCCACCGGCGCGGCCAACATTGCCCAGAACCAATTGCAGAATACAGGCGGTGCGGATGATCTGCGTTCCGTAACTGTGCTGCGTCCAACCGACGGCGTAAATAATGGTCGCCACTTTTTTCATGTCGCAGTCTTTGCGGACGGAGGTAAACATGTCAGCGGCTTTGAGGAATTGATCTTTGGGAATGCCCGTGATTTTCTCGACTACTTCAGGCGTGTAGCGCGAATACTGCTGCTTCAACAATTGAAACACGCAGCGCGGATGCTGCAGCGTGAGATCGTAAGCCACCTTGCCCGGCAGCGGCGGCAGGGGCTTCGGCGCGCCCGGCGGCAGCGGAGTCGCAGGCGGAGGGGCAGGGTGACCTGCAACAACCGCGCCTGAATCGTTGCCTTCGTCGTAGTTCCACGTCGATCGATCGTAGCTTTTCGTTTCCGGATCGAAGCCGGAATACAGCCCGTCTTCCGGCAGCTTGAATCCGTCTTTCACAATGAAAGCGGCATTCGTGTAGTTGACCAGATAATCGTGGGCGATGCGGTTGTTCTGGATCGCGTAATTAACGATGCCGCCAAGCAAGGCAATGTCAGTACCGGCACGAATCTGGCAAAAGTGGTCGGCGTTCGCCGAGGTGCGCGTGTAGCGCGGGTCAACCGAGATCAATTTCGCGTTGCGATTGCGCTTGGCTTCGATGGCCCACTTGAATCCGCAGGGGTGGTTTTCAGCAGGATTCCCGCCCATGACCAACATCATGTCGGTGTTCTTGATGTCGATCCAGCCATTAGTCATGGCCCCTCGTCCAAATGTTGGTCCCAAACTTGAGACCGTGGGGCCGTGTCAAACACGGGCCTGATTTTCAATGTACGTCAGGCCCATGCTCCTCATAGTTTTTACAACCAGATAATTAAATTCGTTGGTGTCCGTGCAGCCGCCGATCCAGGCCAGGCTTTCGCAGCGGTTGGCTGGGTGTCCTTGGGCGTCTTTTTCGATGAAGGTGTCGTCGCGCGTCTTCTTGATCCAGTGGCCGATTTCATCGATGGCCTGGTCCCAGGAAATATCTTCCCAGTCAGTCGCGCCCGGCCGCCTCACCTGCGGCTTGAGCAGCCGGCGGTCGTTCAAAATGTCCTGCTCGAGCGACGCACCCTTGGGACATAGGGTCCCGCGATTAATGGGATGGTCGGGATCGCCTTCGACGTGAATCACCTGCGGCGTGACGTTCTTGGCCTTGTCGCCGATCGTATAAATCAGGACGCCGCAGCTAACCGCGCAGTAAGGACAGGTCGATCGCGTCTCCGTAGCCCGCGCGATCTTCAGTTCTTTGAGTTGCGCCTGCGCGGGAGTGAGATTGAAGCCGAGAAGCGAGAAACCTGCTCCGCCAACAACTGCGCCCTTGAGGAAGGTTCTGCGGGAGAGCTCCATTGCAAGTCCTCCGACTGTTTCTTTCCACGTGCCAGTGTTGCCGACCTGTCTTTACCTAGTGTCGAACGAGGCCGCAGCGCGCAAACGCGAGCAAAACTATAGTCCCCTGCTACACGCGAGTCAATAGAAAGAAGACCCGATTTCGAGTG
>JASIEN010000052.1 GCA_030045935.1 Candidatus Sulfotelmatobacter sp. | reverse complement strand
CATTCGTCTTCTCCAGCAGTGAAGAATGAAATGACGCCGAGCAGCTTATAGGTTGTGCGGATCAACCGCGTCAACCCGCTTTCTTTCAGCCCATAGCTCGCCAGGAATTCCGCAGCGTCAGCATCGGACATTTCGGTTAATTCGGCTTCGACCTTCCCGCAGATGGCAGTTGCAGCCGCGTTCGCTCGCGAGGCGATTTCCGTGAGCTTGTATTTAGCAACCGCTTCTTCGAGATCTTTGCCCAGTTGGGTAGACTCGCCGATGTTCAGCACGTAGAGAATAGGCTTCTCGCTGAGGAACATGAATCCGCGAATACGCTTTTTCTCCTCCGCTGACATTTCCATCTCGCGCAGCGGCTTTTCGGACTCGAGCTGCACTTTCGCGCGCTTCAGGAGCTCGAATTCTTTTTCCAGTTCGGGAGTCTTCATCTTCTTCAAATCTTTTTCCAGGCGCTCGAGGCGTTTTTCGATCTGGCCCAAATCGCTGATCATCAGGTCGAATTCGACGTTCTTGGCATCGCGCAGCGGATCGATCGAATTCAACAACGGAACTGCCGGATCTTCAAATGCCCGCAGAACGTGCGCCAGGGCATCGACATTGCGCAGGTGGGCAGCGTAAGCAGTATCTTTCAGAGCTTCCTGTCCGATTGCGCCGACATCTACGTATTCGACCGAGGTATGCGTGAGTTTTTTGGGATTGTAGAGCGCAGCCAGCCGGTCGAGACGCTCATCCGGGACCTTGGCGACCCCGATGTGCGCCTCCCGCGGATTCGCCTGCGCCTGCGGCGAGAGGTGCGCCTTCGTCAGTATCTGAAATAAAGATGTCTTGCCCACCTGCGGCAGGCCGATGATGCCGGTTTTCATGGAATCTCTTAGCTCTTGCCCAACTCGTAGCTGGACCTAATTCGCTCGCGCACTACGGTCCACGCGAGCCGAACTTTTGAGGATAAATGATGACGCCTGCCGTTGCCCACAGGCGGCTTTTCGGCCGGTCGTGGTGCAGTGTGATATGGAAGCGAGCCAAACGCGCGATCATGGCGGCGCAAAAGGCGCACCGCATCGCGCGGTTCTCCCAGATCCTTCGCGGCGCAAAAGAGGCTTGCTCAGGATGACAAGCAAACTGCACCGCTACCCCTGTGGAGCATTTACCTTGCAGCACAGTTTCCGCCATCGTATGCTTGTCCGCTGGAAGTTCCCGCGGGGAGGTGCGCCATGCACCGGCAATTCCTTCTGCCGTTTGCTGCCTGGCTGATCGGCTTGGCGATCGCGACTACTCCATGTGCCCGAGCGCAAGCCGGACCCGACATTTTTGTCACGCCAATTCCCGGTTCGCCCTTCAGCGCCGTCATCAATGTAGAGCGGTCGATGGTCCGGCCAGATGGTTCCGCCGCCAACGTCAAGACCTTTCGCAACATCGCACGCGACAGCAAGGGCCGTATCTACAACGAGGGCCGGAATCTCGTGCCTGTCTCCGACAGCAGCACTCCCCAGGTATTCCGTATTCATCTGTATGACCCGCAGACTCGCCTTTCCACCTTTCTTTTTCCGTCAGAGCATACTTATTCAGCCAGGACGGTAAATCGCCCGCCAGCAACTGTTCCGCCTGCGCTTTTGCAGGCGTCTCCCTCAGGCCCAACGCTGCCGCAAAACGATTTTGCAAAGGAAGAGGATTTGGGAACTCGCGAAATTGAGGGAGTGCAGGCGCACGGCGTGCTGGAAACTCAGCCGATTCCCGCGGAGAACGGTTCAGGGAAAGATATTATCGTTACCGACGAATATTGGTACTCAGCCGAACTGCGCATCAACCTGATTATCAAACATAACGATCCGCGCTCCGGTTCGGCGACATTGACGGTCGCGCACGTGACGCGCACCGAACCTGATCCCGCGCTCTTTGAAATTCCGGCCGGATATAAGCCTGCGGGATCTGGAAAACCGGCACCAGAGTAAGGCCATCCGAGGGCACCAAGGGCTAATAGCGCCGGCGGCTAGAAGCTTCGAGCCGTTACCCACACCACCACCAGCCCCAGCAGCAGCACCGCGCCCTCGACGCGGGTTGACCACACATGCAGCGCATCAAACTGTACGCGCTGGGGATTGTCAAGCGGCGCGGCGCTGACCTCGCCGAGCGAGGCGCGCAGCGCGTCCATACGCGGAATGATGCCGAACTGGGAGATCAGCGTGAGCGCAAGCATCAGGCAGATCAGTATGTGCCGGAAGGCGAAGACGTGCGCCGAGCCGTTGGTGAAATAGCTGTGAATCATGGAGCTGATGAGATAGACGATGCCGGAGACAATGCCGATCCAGTGCAGCTTGCCCAGCGACGCTGCGACTACGTTGCCGGCAAGATGCGTCGTCGGCAGAACGCGGAATGCTGAGGGCGCGACCACGAAGGCGAAGAAGAGCAGGCCGCCGATCCAGAGAACGAGCGACAGCAGCATCAGGAAGCGGAGAAAGGACATAACGCGAGAATTATAGCGGCAGAACAGTGGCGAGTCAGCGTCTCAGCGACTGCGGCTGAAACCAGAGTTGCCGCCTGAAGAGGTTCCGCCGCACGAACCTCCACGCGAATATGGGAAGGCGGTAGAAGTTCACTATCCAGAAAAATGCCCAAAAGATCAGATAATCCAATACTAATGGCACGATCAGGCGTGGGCCGAGCGCCGAAGTGGGCTTCTTGTGCGAAAAATATTTTAACGTTTTGCCGTCCCAGGAAATTGACAGCTTTGGTGT
>JASIEN010000566.1 GCA_030045935.1 Candidatus Sulfotelmatobacter sp. | reverse complement strand
GCATGCTGTCGGGTACTGTGCTCGGCAGTGGCGGCTCGGTTCTCACGCTGCAGCCTGTACCCGGCTCAGGACGACCGCTGGTAGATGCGGCCGGAAGCCTCGGCGGCGTGGTGTCGGCGATCAATGTAGCCGTGGACAGTCAGGATCGTGTCTACATCCTCGATGGCAAAACCTGCCACGTGAAGCGGTTCGACCGTTGCCTGCAGCAGTTCGTCAAGCTTCCCTGCATCGGCGGAATGGGCAGCGAGGCGCGAGAACTGGCCTCGCCGCAAGGCATGGCGATTTCCTGTCGCGATGATCTCTACATCGTCGATACCGGCAACTGCCGCGTGCAGGTTTTTTCTTTAAACAGTTTGGCGCTGCGCGCGATCTGGGAACCGTTGGTGGTTAATCAGACCGGAACCACAATTTCGATCACCCCAGCCGTGCCCAAGCAAGTATGGCCAACGAGTGGCAGCAACTGCGGCCCGCAGGTCGTCTATCCGCCGCAAACCTGGCAGCCGTGGGACATTGCCATCTCATCTACGAACTGGAGCTATGTCACCGATTACGCCAACGGATTAATTCACGTCTTCGATCCCGCAGGCTGCTGGCGCAACGCCTTCACCGGTGCAGGGGGAAACCAGGCGCAACTTGTAAACCCAACTCGCATAGCCCTCGATCGCCAGGGCCAGATTTATGTCCTGCAGGCGGGACAGGATTACGTGGTCGTGCTCGATAAGAATGGCAACTATGTTGGACAAGTCTCAGCTCCTGCCGACATCCAAGGCCGCTTCTGTCCCGTTGCCGTTGCGGTCGATGTCAACGGCAATCTCTGCCTTAGCGATTGCGTTACGCGTAAAGTGTATTTCTATCAGCCGAACGGCGACGGCGGCTGGTGCGGGTTCCATTGCTGCGGCTGCGTAAACTCCTTTGCCTGTTCGCTGGTCTTCGATCTTTCCGGATGTCCGCTCGTGGCCGGCGGAGGGACCACAGTTTGTCAGCTTGAACCGCAGGCCTCGTACCCGCTCTCGGGACAGTATTTCTCACAACCGCTCGACAGCAAAACCTACCAATGCCAATGGCACCGTGTTGTGCTGCGTGCGAAGGTGCCGTCGGGTTGCACTGTGCGCGTGGATACGTTCACATCAGAATCGAGTAAGTCGATTGATGAAGTCACAAACCTTCCGCAGAGCCGCTGGGCCACCGGAATTACCGACGCCGACACTACCTGCTGCGATTGGGATTGCCTGATTTTCAGCCCGCCCGGACGTTATCTCTGGCTGCGGCTTACGCTCGCCGGCGAAGGCGTGACCACGCCGTGCATTGAAAACGCCAAAGTTTACTATCCCAGAAATTCCTCGCTGCAATATCTGCCCGGCGTTTATCAAGAGGACCCGGTAGGCGCCGATTTCCTGGCGCGCTATCTTTCTATTTTCGACACGATCCGCGGTTATACCTCGTGGCAGATTTCGTCGATCGCCCGGTACGTTGATCCCGCCTCGACGCCGGCCAACCGCCGCAATCAGAGCGGAAGCGATTTTCTTTCCTGGCTGGCGGGATGGCTGGGCCTGAGCCTGCAAAGCAATTGGCCGATTGCAAAGCGCCGGAAATTAGTTGAGAACGCGCACCATTTGTTCGACCGCCGCGGAACTGTGGAGGGCCTCAAGCTGCAAGTCGAACTCTACGCGGGAGTGCGCCCCCAGGTTCTCGAGTTGTTCAAGCTGCGGCGGTTTCTGATGTTGAACAGCGCTACGCTGGGCGACTGTTCCACGCTCTCCGGCGCCGGATTGTTGAACCGGTTGGAAGTCGGAGTGAACTCAAGCATCGGCCAGTTTGCACTGATCGACTATGGCGACCCCGAGCTCGACATGTTCAACGCCTACGCCAACCAGTTTCTTGTGGTCGTGCCACGCTGGCCGGGCGCTGGGCCAACCGACGAGCAGAATTTACAACAGATTATTCAGATGGCGCAGCCTGCGCAGACGCTCGGCACCTTCGAATGGGCCGAGCCGCGCATGCGCATAGGGCTGCAGAGTTTCATCGGAGTCGATTCCATAATCGGACGTTATCCGGTGGGAGTGATCGAGGGACAAGGACAACTTGGCTACGACACGGTACTGGGAAGTCCAGGCGAACCAACACCGCCGCTGGCAAGAGTAGGGAATAGCTCCCGGCTGGGGTGTGGAACCAGATTGAATTAAGAGCCGGTTGAACCAGAGCCAGGTTGAACTGAGAAGCTGAACTTGAGAAAGCGAGAACGCCCATGGGCAACTGCAATTGCAAACAGGGCACGAATGGAACGCACCACATGTGCACGGAGTGCGACATCCTGCAACTGGCGCGCAATAACTATTTCACTGGAAAGCTTCTGGTCGAGCGCGACTTCACCGATGAACAACGCTACACCATGGGCAAGCTGCGCCGCCATGATCAGAAACTGCACGGCTGGGGCACGGTGTGCGGGCTGAAGGTGAAGCAGCATCCGAATCCGGCCTGCCAGAGCCAGTATGTCGTTGTCGAGCCGGGAACCGCCATCGATTGCTGCGGCCGCGAAATTCTGCTCAATTGTGAGGAGTACTTCGACTTTGAAGCGAAGTTTCTCGAGAACTGGCAGAAGAACAACCCCGGCGTACAACCCTCCGGGCCGTACAAACTGCAGATCTGCCTTTCTTATAAAGAATGTCCCACCGAAAAAGTGCCGGCGCTGTTCGATGACTGCGCCAGTGGCGGCGGCATCTGCCAGCCTAACCGTATCCTGGAAAGCCACTGCCTGGATGTCATCATCAATGGGCCATCTCCACACACGGACCCTCCGGGCGTATTTCTCAAATGGGACTTCACCGAAAACATCGCCAATGCCGTGAGTGTTGCCGAAGACGACGCCAGCGAGCGGCTTTACGTGTTGACCACGACGGCAGGCAACACCACGTTGTACGTCATCGACACCGCGAATTACACGCTGCTGACTCCGATTACGATCAGCAACTGTCAGGGCCTCGACGTAGCTGTGTCTGGAGAAGGAGATTTGGTTTACGTCGCAGTGCAGCCAAGCGCTGCAGCCACTCCCCCTCAACTCTACATCTATAACACGACCACTTCCCCCAACACGCTCACCCCTGTCTGGTCCGCGCTAAGCATCGCTGCCAGCTCAACTTCCACAACCCCTGACCCGTCAGTGCAGCTGGCAGTTTTCCCGGGAACCGAGGGCAGCTTATTCACTTTCGGAGCCCAGACGGGAGTCTTGGCCTGGAGCGGGCTCAACGCCACCTCGCCCTCACCGACTCCGATGGCGGTCTCTGCAATCACTGCGCCTCCAGTCGCAGTGGTCGTAAGCCCCGACAACCAATACGCCTACGTCGCAGTGAGCGGCAGCACCAGCAACGCAATCAGTGCGCTTTCGTTGGCGGCATCGCCATTCACCGTAGCAGCGACGATCAACTTGTCGACCACGACCACGGCGGCACCAACATCGTTGGCCATCGCTTCCACTACCAAGGGCACGACGTTGGCCGCGCTCGATACCACCGCGCAAATACTTTATTTCGTCGATATTCCTACAGCGGGCCCATCGGGGACGGTGGTCGTTACGCAAACAAACTCCCCGTTCGCCTACACCGCCCAGCAGGTATTGCTGTCGCCGGGTGCGCGCTGGGCGTATGTGCTTGAGCAGGATACTTCCACGCCTCCCAATGTCTATATTCAACCGGTTGACGAGCATGCCGTCGAGATGGGTTCGCCCACTGGCGTTATGGGCAGCGCCGTTGCAGTCGGCGTGGGCACGGCTAATGAAACTATCTCGCAGGATGGCACACATATCTACGTCCCGTATCAATACACCAGCCCGACGGAGGTCACCGGCGGCGTGGCCATCGTCGATGTTATGCAGCAGGACTGCGGCGACATTTTCAAGACAGTGATCGATTGGTGTCCCGACTGTGCGGAAGGTAACTGCCTGATCCTGGCAACTATCAACGGCTATCAATATCAGAGTCCAGTCACCGACCCCGCGCCAGGAAGTCCCATCGCCGCCGGTCAAATCGACAATCTCACCGACCGCCGTCTGCTGGTGAGCACCGACATTCTCACCAGAGCCGTGCAGTGCATTCTGGATCAAGGCGTGAATGCCGGACCAGCCGGACCGCAAGGGCCGCCAGGACCAGCGGGAGCCACCGGCGCGACGGGCGCCACCGGTGCGACGGGAGCGCAGGGGCCCATGGGTGCGACCGGCCCACAAGGTCCAGCCGGGCCGGGACTGGAAACCGGCTTGGTGCAGATCACCGCGCTGAGTTGGACACATGGCGCAACGTTGAAATTTGGCGACTTGCTTCAGATTCCTCTATTGCCCGGCGGAGCCTCCGCGGCTGCATTCGTGATCGCATTCAACGGCTCGGTACAAATGCCGAATACTCAGGATGCAGCCCATATCTTTCAGGTTCTTATCGATCCAAGTTTTGCGGCAGACCAGGCAGCAGGATTCGAGAATCCCTGCGCTGTTTCGGGCAGCGTTATAGCGGTCACCCCGACGATCAGTTCCACGAATCCAAACTTAATCACCGCGGCCTCGCCTGTGGCCGGATCCCCAAGCCAGACGGGCGCACTTGCGCTCGTCCTCGACCCCAAGTCAACGGCGTACCAGGAGATCGAAATACTCCAGGCTATTCCCGAACGCACTGTCGACATCTGGGTGCGCCTGCGTGGAGATTTCTTGCTCGATACTGGTACCCCTGCCCGCGCCATAAGCGCCGAATTTGTTCGCGCTGATTTTGGCACGAGCGCGAGCCCAGGAACAGGACAGCGGCCCCCGGGCAGTGGACTCTGCCTCGAGGGAGGAACTTTTGAGAGCTGGTTGACACTAGTTTCAGGGGTGGGGCAGTGATCGGCAAGAGGCGCGAGCCAAGAGTCTGCCTGCTGAGTTTTGGAGGATCACCCGATGTCGCAGCGGGATTACACCGAACGGACTTGAATTGATTGGAGGCACGAATGCCACGGACGATAGCACCGACTCAGCCCGTACGACCAACCACCGCGCCGGCGCGCGTGGCCAAACCACAAGTCCGGCCAGTTGGCTTTAAGCCGACCGCACCCCCGCCGGCCCGTAGGATCAACACGCAGGTGCGCGCCGCGAACTTCACGCCGGCAACAAGCCCGCGCATGACGCTGTCGCAGGCGGCTTCTCAAGTCTCGGTCAACGCGGGAACGATTAGTTCTGCTTCAGTTACTCCAACGAACAATTGCTGCTGCACGGCCTGCACCGGTTTGCAATGTCTGGACCGCACGCGATTTTTTTCCGGTCAATTGCTGACCGATGCAGACCTGAACAACGAGCAATCGTACATGCTGGCCAAGAACCGGCTGCACAACCGCTACCTTAATGGATGGGGCGTGGTTTGTGGCATGCAGGTGACATGCAGCGAGTGCGACGGATGGGTCAACATCAGCCCAGGCTACGCCATCGACCCCTGCGGCAACGACATTATTGTTTGTTCGGC
Source organism: Candidatus Sulfotelmatobacter sp. (assembly GCA_030045935.1). GTDB lineage: Bacteria > Acidobacteriota > Terriglobia > Terriglobales > Acidobacteriaceae > Sulfotelmatobacter. The sequence goes on along the minus strand of JASIEN010000566.1, from coordinate 3,408 downwards.
ACAGTCGTTCAACGTATTGCAGGCGATTCAAGCCTGCTGTACGCCGCAAAGTCAAACTCCCAACTGTTCGCCCCTGCGCTACACGCCGCCGGCGACGTGTCAGGATCAGCCGCAGCAGTGGTGCATCACCATCCAGTATCAGGAACAGCAAACGAACATGGTGACGCCCCTGCAGCCGGTCTCGAGCACAACCTGCGGTTGTGGGAGCAACACAAATAGCTGCAGTTGCGGCTGCGGAGGCAGTTCCGGCGGCAGCAGCGGAGGTTGTGGCTGCGGCGGGAATGGAAGCTCAGCAGGAACGTCGACCAGCAGTTCAACTTCAAGCAGCAGTACCAGTTCAACCGCAGCCTGCCAGGCAACGCGAATTCTCGAAGGATTTCAGTTTGGCTTGTCGTCCTGTTCGTCAACTGAACCGGTCGGAGCTACATCAACGGAATCGACTGGTGCGCAACCGGGAACGATCACCTATCAGGTACAACAGTGCGCCAAAACCCTCGTCCAACTGGTGCAGCAAGCGCCGCGCAATCTGGAAACTCTTTGGAATGCCGGCAATCAGCAAGGGGTTTACCAGGAGGTCTGCAACTACGTCGTTAACGTGCAGCAGTATTTCGCCCAAAATCCCACGCTTACCGACTGTTCCCTGCTGGATCTTTTGAATGACATCTCCGTTCCCCCGATCACTGGCAATAGCACCCTGGCGACTTACCAGGCAATAAGAAATGGCGTGGTGCGGATACTGGTAGATGCTTTTCTGAATTGCTTGTGTCTGTCGCTTATCCCGCAATGCCCTCCGGCGGCTTGCGACAATCGCGTGCCACTGGCCTGCGTCACGATCCAGAATGGTGTGATTCAGGAGATCTGCCACTTTAACTGCCGCAAGCAACTCATCGGGGTCACTGCGCTCAATTACTGGTTCGAACCCATATTTAACGCCTTCTCGACCGTGCTTTCGGACCTGGCGGCAAGATTCTGCTGTGGTGAGAACGAGTTTAGCAAGGATCCGTACTATTTCTCGTCCTCGACTGCATTCGCCGGCGACAACGTAACCTCGAACGGTTTTACCAACTCGGCAATGTTTTCTCGCGCCGCAAGTTCCTTCATGGCGCAAAAGATGGGCGCAACTATGGTGAATGCCGCGAACCCAAATCTTCGCGCCGTGGATATGCGGCCTTATATTAACCAGCCGCTGCAGACGGTCCAACTTGGTCTCGCAAACCAGGGCTGGGGGAGCACTAAGTCACCCGTTGTCAATTCAACGCAGGCCGAGACAAATGCCTCTCTGTTCGACATTCAGCCTGTTGATCAGGACCCCTCATGGAGTGCGGCCGCAATCGCATCGGCCGGCCAGTTTGCTCCGTCGGCCGTCACAGCCGGGCAACCTCTTACGCTGTATGTACAGGGACAATCGGTTGTGGGCATTGAGGTCACCAGTCCCACTCGCTCGCTGCAATTGCAAATTAACAGTCTGAATTCCACGATCAGCAATCTGCAAACACAACTTACCACGGTGCAGGGCCAGATCAATCAATCACCTGCATCACCGGCTGCACCATCCACGCCGCCAGCGCAATCTGCCGACGACACCAGCGCAAAGCCAGGAAAAAAGAAATGAAATGTCAGAAACGTTCTCGCGATACCAGGAAGGCAAGTGACTCATGACTTACCTTACAGACATTGAACGGCTGAATTACTACGAGGGCGAATTTCTGGGGGCGGTCGACTTTCAGGCCGAGCAGGAATATCACCGCGACATGCGACGGCGGCACAATCTGGGGCAGCATACCTGGGGCATCGTGACCGGGCTTGAACTGGCCCAACCGCCGAACGGCAATACCAACAGCAATGGTACTGAAGTGGACGTATATCTCCAGCCTGGCATGGCGGTTGACGGTTTTGGACGCGAGATCGTCGTGCTCAACCAGGCGCAACTGACCACCTCCATGCTCTCCGGCTACTATTCCTCCCAACCAGCCAGTCCCGTGACTATGTACGTCTGGATCGGCTATCAGCAAAACCTCCTGGAACCGCCGTCCGACGCCTGCACCAGCATGAACTCAACCGATGCCTACGCGCGGATTCAGGAGACGTATACTCTCTCGGTCACTCAAACAGATTCTCCTCCGTCGGCGACACCGCTGGTTGTAGTCAATGGCGTGGCAACGGCAGCACCGCCGGAGCCTTCTTCTTCGTCATCATCGTCCGCGGCTGCCGCCTCTTCCAGTCCTGGTGCCGGTACAACCGTTACCAGTTCCACTACTTCGACCATCAGCTCTGGCAGTTCGTCTACCACCATCTCCTCGACAACGACAACTACAAGTTCTCCGTCCTCATCATCTGCGTCCCCCTCCGCATCAGGCACATCTGCGGCTCTGACCGATCCCCCCGCAGTCACGTTGCCCTATGACGACTCGGTGCCTTACCAGGAATTTTCCACGGACGATTCCAGCATCATCTGGTGGCTGCCTATCGGAACGGTACTGTGGGATTTGAACAATCAAGTGTTCTTGCAGCCCCCGGGCAGTTCCTCGCAGGGGCAATCTTCCTCCAATATGTGCCGCGAGTACGTGGGGAACGTTTCCGAGATTACGTACACCCCCGGTGGAAAGTACAAAATCGTCGACCGCAACTCGCCGTACCCCCCGGTCGCCAGCGCCAATGACCCCAATCTTGGCGGAGTTCAAGCCGAAGTGGCGGGCTCGCTGCAGGTGGACTTTCTGCTGAATGCGGAACTTACCGTGCTGATCGGAGCGCAGTACAACACGAACAATCAGGTCACGCGTCCTCTCACCATTGTCGCCAGCGGCGGTGATCAGGACTTGATCGAGCTTCGCAACTCCTCGCAGCAGCCGGCCTGGTATCTCAATGAAGAATTCGATGGTAAAACGCTGGGTCTTAATTTGGGAGAAGTGGGTCCGAACGGCAATGTTGATAATCGAATTTTTGTCCAGCCGACTCTCACCACGCCGGCGCCCAGCCAGCAAAATGTGGGTATTGGCTCCTCCACGCCGCGCAATCCCATCGGAATTCGCGGACAGGGCGCCTGGTGGGAGTTGTTGAGCTTCGAAGACAACAAGGGCACTACCCAGTGGCACATAAACCATAATCCGCAGGGTACGCCTCCAGGCGGCGGTTCCTACACACCGGGCTTGAATTTCAGCGAAACTGGGCAGGCGGATTTTCGGCTCTTTCTGCAAAGTGGCGGCAATGTAGGGATCGGAACCGGAATGCCAGTCGCCAACCTGGATGTAGCGAGCGGCCTCTTTCATGTGGGCGGCTCCACCAGTCCCTCAATTACAACGCAAGGCGCGTATCTCGGGTGGAATGCCCTGACCGGCGGGACTGGCGAAACCCATTTCATCAACCAGCAGGGAAAAGCGACCGGAGAGTTCGCGGGAGGATTCGCGTTCA